>JACFNJ010000047.1 GCA_019454865.1 Bacteroidia bacterium | reverse complement strand
ATGTAAACCTGAAATTACATCAAACCGGATGAAATTATTTTCATCAAAAAAATTGGATAAATAAACTTAAACAATTATAAAAAAATAAAACAACACAACTATGGCAAAAGAAAAATTTGACCGCAGTAAACCACACGTAAATATTGGTACTATCGGCCACGTTGACCACGGAAAAACTACATTAACTGCAGCAATTACTAAAGTATTAGCTGACGCAGGATTATCAGAAGCTCGTTCGTTTGATTCAATTGACTCTGCTCCTGAAGAAAAAGAACGCGGTATTACAATTAATACTTCACACGTTGAGTATTCAACAGCAAATCGTCACTATGCACACGTTGACTGCCCTGGTCACGCGGATTATGTTAAAAACATGGTTACTGGTGCTGCGCAAATGGACGGTGCAATATTAGTTGTTGCTTCTACAGACGGCCCTATGCCTCAAACTCGTGAGCATATTCTTTTAGCTCGTCAGGTAGGTGTACCTCGTATTGTTGTTTTCATGAACAAAGTTGACTTAGTAGATGACCAAGAGTTATTAGAAATCGTTGAAATGGAAATCCGCGATTTGTTAAGCAAATATGAGTTCCCTGGTGATGAAATTCCGGTTATTCGTGGTTCTGCCTTAGGTGGATTAAACGGAGACGCTAAATGGGTTGAGAAAATCATGGAATTAATGAAAGCTGTTGATGAGTATATTCCTGTTCCTCCTCGTGCTACTGAATTACCTTTCTTAATGCCGGTTGAAGACGTGTTCTCAATTACTGGTCGTGGTACAGTTGCTACAGGTCGTATCGAGCGTGGTGTTATCAACTCAAATGATCCGGTAGAAATTATCGGTTTAGGTGCTGAGAAGTTAACTTCTACTGTTACCGGAGTTGAGATGTTCCGTAAAATTTTAGATCGTGGTGAAGCTGGTGATAACGTAGGTTTATTATTACGTGGTATTGATAAAACTGCTATCCGTAGAGGTATGGTAATTTGTAAGCCGGGTTCAGTAACTCCACATACTAAATTTAAAGCTGAAATTTACGTCTTATCAAAAGATGAGGGAGGACGTCATACGCCATTCTTCAACAAATATCGCCCTCAGTTCTATTTCCGTACAACTGACGTAACCGGTGAAGTTATGTTACCAGAAGGAATGGAAATGATTATGCCAGGTGATAACGTAACTATTAATGTTAACTTAATTGCACCAATTGCAATGGAGAAAAACTTGCGTTTTGCTATCCGTGAGGGTGGTAGAACAATCGGTGCTGGTCAGGTAACTGAAGTTATTGAGTAATTTTAAAGTATAAACATTATAGCCTTCGGGCTGTAATGTTTTATAAACGGACATAGTTCAATGGTAGAATAGAGGTCTCCAAAACCTTTGATCAGGGTTCGAATCCTTGTGTCCGTGCAAATATTTACTAAGAAGAAATTATTATGAGTAAAGTATCAGAATATATTAAAGAGTCGTATGATGAACTTGTAAATAAAGTAACTTGGCCTACTTGGGGTGAGTTGCAAGAAAGTACATTAATCGTAATGATAGCTTCTTTACTTATCGCATTAGTTATTTATGTAATTGATGTAGCAAGTAGTTCAGCATTGGGTTTCTTTTATCAAATGTTTCAATAAGTAAAAAATAAAGTAGGATGTCTCAGGATCAATATAAGTGGTATGTAGTTAGGGCAGTAACCGGGCAAGAAAAAAAAGTAAAAGCCCAGTTGGAGTCTGAGCTTGAACGAGCTGGCTTAGTAAAGCATGTTCCTCAAATCCTTATTCCTACTGAAAAAGTTTATCAGATTAAAAATGGTAAAAAAACTGTAAAGGAAAAAAGTTATTTACCTGGTTATATATTAATTCATGCGGAATTGGTAGGTGAAACATATCACGTTATTGATTCTATAAACGGAGTAGTTGGTTTCTTAGGAGGTAAAACACCTACACCATTACGTTTAAGTGAAGTAAATAGAATATTGGGTAATGTTGATGAAGCAGCAGAACAAGGTGAAATTTTAAGTGAACCGTTTATAGTTAACGAATCAGTAAAAGTAATTGATGGACCTTTTAGTGGATTTAGTGGAATAATAGAAGAGGTGATGGAAGATAGAAAGAAACTAAAAGTAATGGTGAAAATTTTCGGAAGAAGCACACCATTGGAGCTTAATTACATGCAAGTAGAAAAAGAAAATTAATTAAAAATAAAGTGCAAAAGCACAAAAACGAATAAGTGTTATGGCTAAAGAATTAACAGGATTTATTAAGTTACAAGTAAAGGGCGGTGCAGCAAATCCTGCCCCACCAATCGGACCTGCATTAGGTTCTAAGGGTGTAAATATTATGGATTTTTGCAAACAATTTAATGCAAGAACTCAAGATAAAGCTGGAAAAGTTTTGCCGGTTGTAATTTCGGTTTACAGTGATAAATCATTTGATTTTATTATTAAAACTCCTCCTGTTTTTTCGCAATTAATAGAAGCTGCAAAAATTCAAAAAGGTTCTGCTGAATCAAACCGTAAAAAAGTAGGTTCAGTAACATGGGATCAAATTCGTGCAATTGCAACCGATAAAATGCAGGATATGAATTGCTTTAAAGTAGAATCAGCTATGAAAATGGTTGCTGGTTCGGCAAGATCTATCGGAATTAACGTTACAGGTGAAATGCCTGCTGAATTGAAATAATAAAATAATACTATAATGGCGAGGATTAGCAAAAAAAGAAAAACAGCGTTGGCTAAAATCGAGCCCAATAAGCAGTATGCTTTAACTGAAGCTTCTAAACTTGTAAAAGAAATAACTTATACAAAGTTTGATTCTTCAGTAGATATAGATGTACGCTTAGGGGTTGATCCGAAAAAAGCTAACCAAATGGTACGTGGGGTAGTAACTTTACCACATGGTACAGGAAAAACTGTACGTGTATTAGCATTAGTAACTCCGGATAAAGAGGCTGAGGCTAAAGAAGCCGGTGCAGATTATGTAGGGTTAGACGAGTATATCCAAAAAATAGAACAAGGATGGGTAGATATTGATATAATTGTTACACAACCAAATGTAATGGCTAAGTTAGGTCGTTTAGGAAGAGTGTTGGGTCCAAGAAACTTAATGCCAAATCCTAAATCAGGAACTGTAACTACCGAGATTGGAAAAACAGTAAAAGAAGTAAAAGCAGGGAAAATAGATTTTAAAGTAGATAAAGAAGGCAATATTCATACTTCTATTGGCAAAGCCTCATTTACACCTGAAAAAATTGCTGAAAATGCTATCGAACTGATTCAAACATTAGCAAAATTAAAACCATCTGCTGCTAAAGGTACTTATTTCAAAAGCGTTAATTTGTCTTCTACAATGAGTCCAGGTATATCAGTAGATACTAAATCAATTCCTGGCATATAATTAAAATCAGAGTTATGAATAGAGAACAAAAAGCAGAGATAATTGATTCGTTAGCTAAAAAAATAGCTGATTTCAATTTCATTTATATAACCGATGTTAGTACTCTTGATTCTCAAAAAACAAGTGATTTAAGAAGATCATTTTTTAATAATGGGGTTGAGATGATAGTTGCTAAAAATACTTTAGTAGAAAAAGCAATTGAAAAATCGGAAAAACAATTTGGTGGCTTGGTTGATACATTAAAAGGAAATACCGCTTTGTTATTTTCTACAGATAGTAAATCACCTGCTAAAATAATTAAGGAATTCCGTAAAGATAAAACTAAACCATACTTAAAAGGTGCATACATTGATTCGGATATTTTTATTGGCGATGACCAATTGGATGCATTAATTAAGTTAAAATCTAGAAATGAATTAATTGGTGAAGTTATTGGATTACTTCAATCTCCTGCTAAGAATGTTGTTTCAGCATTGCAAAGCAGCGGTGGTAAGTTAGCAGGAATAATTAAAACATTATCAGAAAAACCAGAATAAAAAATCAATAATTAATAACAAACTAAATAATACAAAAATGGCAGATTTAAAAGCGTTTGCTGAACAGTTAGTAAACTTATCAGTAAAAGAAGTAAATGAGTTAGCTCAAATTTTAAAAGACGAATACGGCATTGAGCCAGCTGCTGCTGCAGTTGCAGTTGCTGCTCCTGCTGCTGCTGGTGCTGGTGCAGCTGAGGCTGCTGAAAAATCAACTTTTACAGTTGTATTAAAAAGCGCTGGTCAAGCTAAACTTAATGTAGTAAAAGCTGTAAAAGACTTAACCGGATTAGGACTTAAAGAAGCAAAAGAATTAGTAGATGCTGCTCCTAAAACAGTTAAAGAAAACGTTGACAAGGCTGAAGCTGAAAGCTTAAAAGCTAAGCTTGAAGAGGCTGGAGCTGAAGTTGAGTTGAAGTAATTTAACTTACAGTTTATGCACGAACTTGACCCCGGCTTTGCCGAGGGTCAAGTTCGTGTTTATAAATATCGGTATTTTTTGTAATTTTTTTGTAAAATTTTAAAACCAAAAAACAATTGGCAAATACAAAATCTAAAACAGCTGATAGAATTAATTTCTCAACTGTTAAAAAGGTTATCGATTATCCGGATTTCTTAGATGTTCAACTTGAATCATTTAAAGAGTTTTTCCAACTCGATACCACTTCTGAAAGTAGAGCAAATGAAGGCTTATACAAAGTATTTCAGGAGAATTTTCCTATAACGGATACAAGAAATATTTTCGTTCTCGAATTTCTTGATTATTTTGTTGACCCACCTCGTTATTCAATCGAGGAGTGTATTGAAAGAGGGTTAACATACAATGTTCCACTTAAAGCTAAGTTACGCTTATCCTGCAATGATCCGGAACACGAAGATTTCCAAACAATAGTTCAAGATGTGTATTTAGGAACAATACCTTATATGACACCAAGCGGAACATTTGTTATAAATGGTGCTGAGCGTGTTATTGTTTCTCAATTGCATCGTTCTCCGGGTGTATTCTTCGGACAAAGCTATCACACTAATGGTACAAAATTGTATTCAGCACGTGTTATTCCTTTTAAAGGAAGCTGGATTGAATTTGCAACCGATGTTAATAATGTGATGTATGCCTACATTGACAGAAAGAAAAAGTTTCCGGTTACAACATTACTTCGTGCTATCGGTTATGAAACGGATAAAGACATCTTGAATTTATTTGACTTAGCAGAAGAAGTTAAGGTTAGTAAATCCGGATTGAAAAAAGTAGTAGGCAGAAAGCTGGCTGCTAGGGTATTGAAAACATGGGTAGAGGATTTTGTGGACGAAGACACCGGTGAAGTAGTATCTATTGAAAGAAATGAAGTAATTATAGAGCGCGATACTGTGCTTGAAGATGAGCATATTGACTTGATTGTGGAAGCAGAAGTAAAAACAATTCTTTTGCATAAAAATGAATCAAACCACAATGATTTTGCAATTATCTTAAATACATTACAAAAAGATACAGCAAATAGTGGTAAAGAAGCTCACGAGCATATTTATCGCCAATTGCGTAATGCTGACCCACCGGATGAAGAAACAGCACGAGGTGTAATTGATAAATTATTCTTCTCCGATAAGCGTTATGATTTGGGCGATGTAGGGCGATACCGTATCAATAGAAAATTAGAAAGAAATGTATCTGCTGATATTCGTGTATTGACAAAAGATGATATTGTTAGTATCATGAAATATTTAATTGAGTTGTCAAACTCACGTGCAGATGTGGATGATATTGACCACTTGAGTAACAGAAGGGTAAGAACAGTAGGCGAACAGCTTTCATCGCAATTTGGTGTAGGTTTAGCTCGTATGGCACGTACAATTCGCGAAAGAATGAACATTCGCGATAATGAAGTATTTACACCTGCTGATTTGATAAATGCTAAAACATTATCTTCCGTTATTAATTCTTTCTTTGGTACCAATCAATTATCTCAATTTATGGATCAAACCAATCCATTGGCTGAGATTACGCATAAACGTAGATTGAGTGCGTTAGGTCCGGGCGGTCTTTCTCGTGAAAGAGCAGGCTTTGAGGTTCGTGACGTACACTACACACATTATGGTCGCTTGTGTACAATTGAAACTCCTGAAGGTCCAAATATTGGTTTGATTTCGTCACTTTGTGTACATGCTAAAATTAACAGTATGGGTTTCATTGAAACACCATATTTAAAAGTGGAAGGAGGAAAAGTGAGAATTGATCAACCGGTTACATATTTAAGTGCAGAAGATGAAGAAGGAAAAACAATTGCACAATCCAATGCTGTATATGACGATAAAGGAAACTTTGAATCATCGCGTATAAAGGCTCGTAATGAAGGCGATTTTCCAATGGTGGAACCTGAGAAATTAGAGTTTATGGATATTGCTCCAAATCAAATTGTGTCTATTGCAGCTTCAATGATTCCTTTCTTAGAGCACAATGACGCTAACCGTGCCTTGATGGGTTCGAACATGCAACGCCAGGCAGTGCCTTTAATAAAACCGCAAGCTCCGGTTGTAGGTACAGGTTTGGAAGGTAAAATTGCAAAAGATTCCCGTACAATGATTGTGGCAGAAGGCAAAGGTGTAGTTGAGTATGTGGATGCAAATAAAATTGTAGTTCAATATGAACAAACCGAAACGGATAAATTAGTAAACTTCCACGATAATTCTAAAACTTATAATTTAATAAAGTTCCGCAGAACCAACCAAAATACTTGTATCAATTTAAAGCCGATAGTAAATAGAGGGGATAAGGTAGAAAAAGGCATGGTATTGTGCGAAGGTTATGCAACTGAAGAAGGCGAATTAGCATTAGGACGCAATCTTAAAGTAGCATTCATGCCTTGGCAAGGATATAACTTTGAGGATGCTATTGTTATTTCGGAACGAGTAGTTAAAGAAGATATTTTTACATCAATACATATTACCGAATACGAATTAGAAGTAAGAGCAACTAAACGTGGTGAAGAGGAATTAACAAACGATATTCCTAACGTTAGCGAAGATGCAACACGTAACCTGGATGAAAATGGTTTGATTAGAATTGGTTGCGAAGTTACAGAAGGTGATATCTTAATTGGTAAAATTACTCCTAAAGGAGAAACAGAGCCATCACCTGAAGAAAAATTATTACGCGCTATATTTGGTGATAAAGCAGGCGATGTGAAAGATGCTTCGCTTAAAGCACCACCATCAACAACAGGCGTGGTAATTGATAAAAAATTGTTTGCTCGTAGCAAAAAGGATAAAGCTATTAAGGCTGATGATAAAACCAAAATAGCTAAGCTACAGGATGAACACGATAAAAACGTTAAGGTTATTAATCAAACCTTGGTTGAAAAGCTATTCACGGTATTGCAAGGCAAAACTTCACAAGGCGTTTATAATGTTTATGGCGAAGAGTTAATTGCAAAAGGTGCTAAGTTTACCAATAAAAACCTTAGCGATATTGATTATACCCATATCAATGTAAACAATTGGTCAACCGATGCTGAGAAGAATGAGCAAATCCGTTTAATATTATCTAACTACAAAAATCGTTTGAACTTAGAAATTGCAGACTTTAGAAGAAAAGAGTTTGCTGTTTTAGTAGGCGATGAGTTACCAACCGGTATATTAAAACTTGCAAAAGTATATATAGCCAACAAGCGTAAATTAAAAGTAGGGGATAAGATGGCAGGACGCCATGGTAACAAAGGTATAGTTGCGCGTATAGTAAGAGATGAGGATTTACCTTTTGATGAAAATGGTGTACCTGTAGATATCGTTCTTAATCCTTTGGGTGTGCCTTCACGTATGAACTTAGGACAGATATACGAAACCGTTTTAGGCTGGGCAGGTAAAGAATTGGGTGTGAAATTTGCTACTCCAATTTTTGACGGTGCAAGCGAAGAGCAAGTGCTTGAATACTGCCAAAAAGCAGGAATTCCTGAGTTTGGTTTAACACAATTGTATGACGGACTAAGTGGTGAAAAATTTGACCAACCGGTAACTGTTGGTGTAATTTATATGTTGAAGTTGGGTCACATGGTTGATGATAAAATGCATGCTCGTTCAATTGGTCCATACTCTTTAATTACACAACAACCATTGGGTGGTAAAGCTCAATTTGGTGGTCAGCGTTTTGGTGAGATGGAGGTTTGGGCACTTGAAGCATTCGGTGCAGCTAATATTTTACAAGAAATATTAACAATTAAATCGGATGATATTATCGGACGTGCAAAAACTTATGAAGCCATTGTGAAAGGCGATAACCTTCCTCAACCTGGTATTCCGGAGTCATTCAACGTATTAATGCATGAGTTAAGAGGCTTAGGTCTTGATGTTACATTAGAATAAATACAGACAGCAACTATATGTCAAAAAAAGAAATAAAAGTAAAAAGCAACTTCACTAAGATTCGTATTGGTTTATCCTCTCCTGAATCTATTTTAACAAAATCACATGGTGAAGTAACCAAACCGGAAACCATAAACTATCGTAGTTTTAAACCGGAGATGGGTGGATTATTTTGCGAGCGTATTTTTGGTCCTACAAAAGACTACGAATGCCATTGCGGAAAATATAAACGTATTCGCTATAAAGGGATTGTTTGCGACAGATGCGGTGTTGAAGTAACTGAGAAAAAAGTAAGACGCGAACGTATCGGACATATTAACCTAATTGTACCTGTTGCTCATATTTGGTATTTCCGTTCTTTACCAAACAAAACCGGATATTTATTAGGTATTCCTACCAAAAAGTTAGACATGGTAATATATTACGAAAGGTATATTGTATGTCAGCCTGGTGTTAAAGCAAATGATGGTGTTCAATTACATGACTTATTAACAGAAGAAGAGTATTTGGATATCTTAGACTCATTGCCTAAAGACAATCAATATTTAGATGATGAAGACCCAAATAAATTTATCGCTAAAATGGGTGGTGAAGCTCTTTGGTTTTTGTTATCACGTATTGATTTGGATAGTTTGAGTTATGATTTACGCAGCAAAGCTAATAACGAAACTTCTCAACAACGTAAGCAAGAAGCTTTAAAGCGTTTGAAAGTAGTTGAAGGATTCCGTTCTGCTCAAGAAAATGGCGAAAACCGTCCGGAGTGGATGGTAGTAAAAGTGCTTCCTGTTATACCACCGGAATTGCGCCCATTAGTTCCATTAGAAGGTGGTCGTTTTGCTACATCCGATTTGAATGATTTGTACCGAAGAGTAATTATTCGTAACAATCGTTTGAAGCGATTAATGGAAATCAAAGCACCTGAAGTAATCTTGCGTAATGAAAAACGCATGCTTCAGGAAGCAGTTGATTCCTTATTTGATAATACCAGACGTGTAAGTGCTGTAAAAACTGAAGGCAATCGTCCATTAAAATCTTTAAGTGATATGCTTAAAGGTAAGCAAGGTCGTTTCCGTCAAAACTTATTAGGTAAACGTGTGGATTATTCGGGTCGTTCGGTTATTGTGGTTGGTCCAAACTTAAAATTACATGAGTGCGGTATTCCTAAAAACATGGCAGCCGAATTATTCAAGCCATTTATTATTCGCAAATTATTAGAGCGCGGTATAGTAAAAACGGTAAAATCAGCTAAAAAATTAGTAGATAGAAAAGAAGCGATAATATGGGATATTTTAGAGAATATCTTAAAAGGACATCCTGTATTGTTAAATCGTGCTCCAACACTACACAGGCTTGGTATTCAAGCATTCCAGCCTAAATTAGTAGAAGGGAAAGCAATTCAATTACATCCATTGGTTTGTACGGGATTTAATGCCGACTTTGACGGTGACCAAATGGCTGTTCACGTTCCATTAGGAAATGCAGCAATTTTGGAAGCACAAGTTTTAATGTTGGCATCACACAATATCTTGAACCCTGCTAATGGTTCACCTATTGCAGTTCCATCTCAAGACATGGTTTTGGGTCTTTATTATATTACAAAAGGGCGTAAATCTATAAAAGAAAATCCTGTAAAAGGAGAAGGTTTAACTTTTTATAGCAACGAAGAAGCAATGATAGCATTTAATGAAAAGCGTGTTGATTTACATGCTAATGTTAAATGCCGTGTGTTGGTAAAAGAAAATAACGAATTAGTATATAAAGTTATTGAAACTACCATGGGAAGAATATTATTTAATAATGTTGTTCCGGCTGATTATGGCTATATAAATGAGTTATTAACCAAGAAAAATTTACGTGATATAATTGGAAGCGTGATTAAAGATTGTGGTATGAGTGTAGCTGCAAAATTCTTAGATGATATAAAAGAATTAGGCTATCATTACGCATTCCGTGGAGGTTTATCGTTTAACTTAAAATATGTAATGATTCCTAAAGAAAAGGAACAGTTTGTAAGTCAGGCGATGGAAGAAGTGGATGAGATTTGGAATAACTACAACAATGGTTTTATTACCAATAACGAACGCTACAATCAAGTAATTGATATCTGGACACGTATCAACTCTCGTTTAGCAGATACCGTATTAAAACAATTAAAAGAAGATAGACAAGGCTTTAATCCAATATACATGATGTTGGATTCAGGAGCTCGTGGTAGTAAAGAGCAAATTCGTCAGTTAGGCGGTATGCGTGGATTGATGGCTAAACCACAGAAAAATTTAAGTGGTGGAACCGGAGAAATTATAGAGAACCCAATTTTGTCAAACTTTAAAGAAGGATTATCCGTTATTGAATATTTTATATCAACACACGGTGCTCGAAAAGGTTTGGCAGATACTGCATTAAAAACTGCGGATGCGGGTTATCTTACAAGAAGGTTGCACGATGTTGCACAAGATGTAGTAGTAAACGAAGCAGACTGTGGTACGTTACGAGGCATTGTAATGAGTGCACTTAAAGACAATGAAGAAGTAGTAGAAACACTTTACGAGCGTATCTTAGGTCGTACCAGCTTACATGATGTGGTTGATCCATTAACCGGTGAGGTATATTGCAAAGCGGGTGATGAAATAGATGAAGATATTGCAGCTAAGATTGATGCTTCTCCTGTTGAGCAAATAGAAATTCGTTCGGTGCTTACTTGCCAAACTAAATATGGTGTTTGTGCAAAATGTTATGGACGTAACCTAGCTACAGGTCGTATAGCACAACGAGGCGATTCAGTAGGTGTTGTAGCAGCACAATCAATTGGTGAACCTGGTACACAGCTAACACTACGTACTTTCCACGTGGGTGGTACTGCATCCAATATTGCATCTGAAAGCGAAATGAATGCTCGTTTCAGTGGTATTTTAGAGTTTGAAGAGATTCGAACTACATCGGTTACCTCTGATGAAGGCAAAGCTGAAGTTGTAGTTGGTCGTCAGGGCGAAATCCGTATTTTAGATGAGGCAACTCGCAATACTATTGTTACGGTTAATATACCTTATGGTGCACACTTGTTTGCTAAAAATGGAAAGAAAATTGAGCGTGGAGAACTTTTATACACTTGGGATCCATATAACGCAGTAATTCTAACCGAACATTCCGGTATTGCTAAGTTTGAAAACATTATTGAGAATGTAACCTTTAAGGAGGAAAGCGATGAACAAACAGGGCATAAAGAAAAGGTAATAATTGAATCGAAAGATAAAACCAAAATACCTTCTATATTAGTTACAAACAAAAAAGGCGAAACTATTAAGGAATACAATATTCCTGTGGGTGCGCATATTGTTATTGAAGAAGGCGATTCGTTAAATGCAGGACAAATATTGGTGAAAATACCAAGGGTTGTAGGTAAAACTCGTGATATCACCGGTGGTTTACCTCGTGTTACTGAGTTGTTCGAAGCGCGTAACCCAAGTAACCCTGCCGTAGTAACTGAAATAGATGGTGTGGTTTCTTTTGGTGGAATAAAGCGTGGTAATCGTGAAGTTATCATTACATCAAAAGATGGCGAAGTGAAGAAATACATGGTTTCTTTATCTAAACACATCTTGGTTCAGGAAAACGACTTTGCAAAAGCCGGTTCTCCTTTATCTGATGGGTCAATTAGCCCTCAAGATATATTACGTATTGAAGGTCCTTTAGCTGTTCAGCGTTATATCCTTAATGGTATTCAAGAAGTATATCGTTTGCAAGGTGTGAAAATTAATAATAAACACATCGAAACGATAGTACGCCAAATGATGCAAAAGGTAGAAATTATTGATGCCGGAGATACTTTATTCTTAGAAGGAGAAAATGTTGATCGTTGGACATTTAAAGAAACTAACGATTGGATTTTTGATAAAAAAGTTGTTGTTGATGCTGGTGATTCTACTAACTTAAAAGTAGGTCAAATTGTAAGTATCCGTAAACTGCGTGATGAGAATTCTATTTTGAAACGTAAAGCATTAAAAACAGTTGAAGGAAGAGATGCTCAACCTGCAACCGGTGCTCAAATCATTCAAGGTATTACTCGTGCATCACTTGGTACTCACTCTTTCTTAAGTGCTGCATCATTCCAAGAAACATCTAAAGTATTGAATGAAGCTGCAATTTCTGGTAAGGTAGATCACATGTTGGGATTAAAAGAAAACATTATTGTTGGACATTTAATTCCTGCCGGAACCGGATTACGTGAATACGATAAATTAATAGTAGGCTCTAAAGAAGAATATGAAATGTTAATGGCTTCTAAAGACTAATTAGAGATTAAATATTACGAAGGGCAGTTGTATATCAACTGCCTTTTTTTATTTTAGACAAAAATTTATTAAAGTATAGTTATGGAAAATAAACAAAACAAAGACCATTTAGATATAGAATTAACCGAAGAAATGGCTGAGGGTATATATAGTAATTTTGCAATAATTACACATTCAAATTCTGAATTTGTAGTTGATTTTGTACGTGTGATGCCAGGTGTACCTAAAGCTAAGGTAAAATCACGTATTGTTCTAACTCCTCAACATGCAAAACGATTGTTGCTTGCTTTGAATGATAATATCCAAAAGTTTGAGGAACAGAATGGTCATATTAGTCTTAATGATGTTTCACCATTTCCTATGAACTTTGGTGGACCATCAGCACAAGCATAAAAAAATCCCGTTTTAAAACGGGATTTTTTTAGATATAAAATTGCTATTTTTTAATTATTCGTTTTGTGAATTTATTGCCTTCTGATTCTAATTGAATGTAGTAAATCCCTTCCGATAGATTTTCTAATGACACATTCAGCGTGTTTTCTCCTTTATTGATAAAGTAATCTTGTTGGACTAATATTTTGCCTACTAAATTTATTATTTGCAATGTAATACTACCTGAGTTTGCACTTGTGTATTGAACTGCTATGTTCGAAGTAAATGGATTCGGGCTGATATGAACTGAGTTTGGAATTACATTACCCTCAAAATTTACACAAACTGCTTTACTTATTATTGTATTCCCATCCCAATCCATTTGTTTTAATTTATAGCATACATTACCCATAGGAATTACTTTAGCATCTGTGTAATTGTATGTGTTAAGTATATTGCTATTGGTTGTTGCGCTTTTTACAAAACCGATACTTTCAAATTCAGACTGGTTTGTACTTCTTAATATTTCAAAACCTTTACTGTTTTTTTCGTTTACGGTACTCCAGTTTAATACGGTTTGGTTATTATGTTTTGTTGCTGTAAAAGTTTTTAATTGTACTGGTAATGGATTTGTAATTGAGTTACCTCCAAAATATATGCGAAAATCTAAAGGTGAACCAACTTGAAATCCTGAACGATATGCGGTAAATCCAGTGCCGGATACATGTGAGCCACCGGGTGTACCAAATGTAGCTCCACCATCAGTAGAACCAATTATACGTGTTTCACTTGCATTTAAAATTCCACCTTGTCCGGTTAGGGTACATGTTA
>JACFNJ010000046.1 GCA_019454865.1 Bacteroidia bacterium | reverse complement strand
TTCAAAATGCGGTATTGGATATTTTATCTTCAAACTCAAATGAGAATGAAACAGATTATTTTGAAAGCATGTTGGTAAAATACTCAAATAACAGAAGAATAGTTATGAGTTATTACAGCCGTTATTTGATACGCTCTTCAATTGAAACTCAAAAAGATGCTATTGAAGGATTGAATATTTTATATAAAAAACTACCTGATGGTGCATTTAAAAAGTTTATGCCGGATTGGGTTAAATATCAACAAAATTTTTGGTTAGATGTTATGCCAGAATTAAACAAGCAACGAGAAGTTAATAAGAAAAATGAAGCAGCATTAGCTAAGATAAATGAAATAGAAAAAGAAGTACAAAGCATGGTAGATGCGTATGGTTCAATTTTGATTGAATAATTAGCGTTTTAGTTAATTCATTAAACAATAAAATATTACAAAACCACAGCTTTGGGTTAATAATAATTTGTTGCAGTATTTTGTATTTAAATTTATCGGAATTACTTTCGCATATATAAATTAGTATAACAGACGAAAAGATTATGAATAAAAAATTATTAGTTGTTTCTGCAATCATACTTGTTGCAGCAACTGCACGCTTACTGCCTCATGCTCCTAATTTTACGCCCATAGGTGCTATAGCTCTTTTTGCAGGAGCTTATATTTCCAATCGAGTACTTGCATTTATACTTCCATTAATTGCGATGATATTTAGTGATGCATTGCTTGGTTTTAGCGGATGGAATTATCCGGAACAAACCATAGCTGTTTATGCATCTTTTGTTTTAATTACTTGGATGGGTATGAATATGCGTGAAAATAAAAGTGTATTGCGCATTGGCGTTTCTTCATTAGGTGCTTCTATTCTGTTTTTTGTTTTAACAAATTTTATAGTTTGGGTTAGCGGCTTTAGTACTCCCACACCTTTATATACTACTGATTTTGCCGGATTACTTACATGTTACACCATGGCTATACCATTTTTTGGTTATACAATAGGTGCCGATTTGTTTTATAGTATGGTACTATTTGGTGGATATTATCTGTTGCAGGTAAATGTGCCTCAACTTAAAGAAAGTATTTAATTATAAATTATTCCAATAAAAAAGCTGCGAAAAATATCGCAGCTTTTTTTGTTATTCTTGAGTATGTACAAGTAGTTGATACAACTCTTCAAAATTATGTTCGTGTAATGGTTTACTAAATAATCCTTCTCTCAATATCCAGTTGTGGATATATTTAATATCGGTAAGGTGATGCCTTCTCCAAATAATTTTACCTACACGTTTCATTATTATTTTTCGCATTGTATCACACAGTATTTCATCTACACTTGAATTGTTACGTTGATGGTCTTGCAAAAAAAGAATAATCTTTTCAGCGGCTGTTCTTGTTAGCTGTTTTGTACTTGTAATTTCATTTCCACCGGTGGTAAATGCACTTACTATTAAGTCGGTACTTTTTTTAACACCCACTTTATTAATTATGGTGTGCATTTTAGTTAATAATTTTGGTGAGGCATTTAGTCGTTTTACCGGTCGTTGTGTTTTAAATGGCCTGTTAGGTTTTTGTTGATAGTCCATGTGCTTTTGTGTTTGTTGTTAAAGAGGTTGTAATAAAATCACGTAATCAATACATGTTTAAGCAATTTTACCTTTTTTACTATTAAAATCAAAATAGATTTATCGGTAATTTTTTGTGAGAAAGATTAGTTTGTTTTTTAGATTTAATTGAAAGGATATTCTTTCTGAATTACTCGTTACAAATGCAAAAACTCCTTACTGTAAAATTATTAGCAGAAAGGAGTTGAACTATTTTTAGATAATTTATATCTGAATTTAATTAATTATAATGTTTTTTAGTTCATCATAATTAATACCACTGTGTGATGTATTGTAAATGCACTTTCCGTTTTTAATTACAAGTATTTGCGGTGATTGATGCTCTACTTCGTAATGGGTTGCAATAGCATTTGAAGTTGTTCTGAATTTTAATAAATCAACATAAAATGGCTTTATTAATTCCATTTCTGAGTTGTTCCAGTTTTTTTCAATTCTGTTTAGTGCAGCCGAACTTATGCTGCACCGGGTGCTGTGTTTAAATATTACAACAGGTGCAATATGCGATTGCATGTCAATATCTACCAATTGTTCTATTTGCTCTAATTTATTCCAGTTCATCAGTTGATTAATTATTCTGTTGGTGCATGTTTTGCTCCTAAGTAGCGTTCGGCATCCAATGCTGCCATACATCCACTTCCAGCCGCTGTAACTGCTTGGCGGTATATTTTATCTTGTGCATCGCCACATGCAAAAACTCCTTCAATATTGGTACGGCTACTGCCCGGAATTGTTTTAATATATCCTGTTTCATCCATATCAATATAGGGTTTAAATATTTCCGTATTTGGCTGATGTCCTATTGCAACAAAGAATCCTTGTATTGCATATTCTTTTTTCTCATTGGTTTTATTGTTTAACACTCTTACACCTTCTACTTTGTTTTCTCCTAATATTTCATCAGTTTCTGTGTTAAATAAAACCTCAATATTTTTTGTATTTAATACTCGGTGCTGCATTGCTTTTGATGCTCTAAATTCATCTCTGCGCACAAGCATATATACTTTGTTGCAAATTTTAGCCAAATAGGTTGCTTCTTCACAAGCTGTATCGCCTGCACCAACTATTGCTACATCTTTTCCTCTAAAGAAAAAACCATCACAAACTGCACAAGCTGAAACTCCATATCCATTTAGTTTTGTTTCACTCGGAATACCTAACCATTTTGCTGATGCACCGGTTGAAATAATTACTGTTTCTGCTGTTATTTCTTTGTTTTCATCTACAATAACTTTGTAAGGTGGTTTACCACTAAAATCTACAGATGTTACCATCCCGTAACGAACATCAGCACCTAAACGCTCTGCTTGTTTTCTGAAATTTTCCATCATTTCCGGCCCGGTAATTCCATCGGGGTATCCCGGATAGTTTTCTACATCAGTAGTAATGGTAAGTTGCCCACCCGGTTGCATACCGGCATAAACTACAGGTTTCATATCTGCTCTTGCAGCATAAATTGCTGCGGTATATCCGGCAGGACCGCTTCCTATTATCAAACACTCTAATTGCTCACTTGTTGTACTCATATTATTTCTATTGGTTTCAAAAAAAATTACACAAATTTACGTTTTACTTTTTGTTTACAAGTAACAATTGTTACTTAATCATTCTCTATCATTTGCTCCTTGGTGAGCCTACCTTTTGCGAAGTTTTTGGCAAAATCCATAAATACTTTGTATGCCGGTGTAAAGCTGAATTTTTTATCACTATTTCGGTCAATGATGTTTCTGCGATTTAATGTGCCTAAGAATTGTTTGCGCGATTCGCTGTTTTTAAGTTGATTATTATTTAAAATTAAGTCACTGTATGATGAATTGTCTAAATAATTATCAATCGTTTCTAAATCAAATTCGGCATATTGAATTTCGTCAATAAAGTTTTTGCCTTCTTTGTCTAACTCATAACACAAAAGCCCGATAAAAATACAAATATCTCTACTAAGGGTTTCCATTGTGTCTTCGCTTATTAAGTATGCGTAATCGGATTTTATATCCAAGTAAAAACCGAATGTTTCTTTAAAAAACTTGCCATAAAAATCGGCACTGTTTTTTAGTTCAATAAATTTAGCATCTGTAGCTAAAATAAATTTGCCGTCTAATAAATCGCCTACAATTTCTTTATGATATCTTGGAAAGTCCATGTCTGTTTATTTTTATTTTTGGTAATCGTAAATTCATTTCACTTGTTCGTATTACTTGTCTGTCTGATTTAGTATCAAATTCCAATTCGATATCATCTTCAAACAATAGGGTAGTGAGCGAGAAAAATTTTTCGGTTTCTATTTCTTTGTATTCACTTCGCAATGTTTTGCCAGCCCACTCAAAAAAGTTAGGTAAAGGTAATTCTTTTACTAATTGGTCTTTGTAAAAATCTTTATTAAAAATCCATCTGTCGCTTGCATTTACTTTAGGTTCTTCAATATATACGGCATCGTTGTGCATAAACTGTTGTACAAACTCCAATGCATTAAAGTACATGGCATTGTTGTATGAATAGGAGCGAACAGATTTTGGAACAAATGGTGTTTCGGATTTGTTTGGATTTTTCAAAAATTCTATCCATCCGGTTAGTATAAGCGATTCGCTGCGTATGCGCTCGATTAATGGTAATAATTCATTGGTTAAAATCTTTGATTGTCTTAATAAATCATCATTGGTTTGCACCAAAAAAACATATAATTTTTCAAATTGCTGGCGGGTTAATTCATCATCAAAGTTTAATCTTCGGATGTTAACATATTGCGAAATATCAAATAGTCTGTTGGTAATGGAATTGCTGTGGGTAATATCTAAAATAGTGTTTAACGGAGCTATGTAATAATCAATCCAAAAACTTGCTTTTCTTACTTTTTCCTGATAATCTATTTTATCTACGTTTGATTTTAATTCTTTGGTTTCTGCAATTAATCGTAATGTATTTTTTTCTACAGACTCGGTAAACTCGCGTATTTCATTATTTAAATCACTGATGCGTTGTAATAAAATGTTGCGGTCTTTATTTATTCCTTCTTTTATTTTTTTGAAAAGTGAAGTTATTGAATGTTCATATTTTTCAATGGTTTCAGGCAGTAGCGGTTTAAACTCATTAAGTATAAATTCAAAGAAATTGAAATACATCGGACGTATTTCAAAGTCATCTGCAATTTTTTTTAGAAATTTATATTCAATTAATTTATTTAATATATCGCTCTCGTATTGCTGAAGTATTTTATTTAAGTCTTCTTGTCTTATTATTCTTTCCTTAGCTTGTATATCAAATAATTCTTTGATAATATCAAAATAGGTAGAAAGAAAATTTAAAATTGTTTTTGGTTCTGTTCTCATAAAACTTCAATGCTTAAGGGTTATACTTCAAGTGTTAGATTTTTGTCTAATACTTCACCATACGCTGCATTTGCCTTTTCGTTGATATTTATTTTTCCGATACTGCGGAATATGAAATAATACTTGCCAAAACCCGGAACTGCATCCGGTGCAGCAAATATCGGGATGAAGAAATGCTCTTTACAAAAACGAACTAATTCCGGACGATTTTGTTTGTCAATAGTAGCAACCTCATCAATAAATAAAGCAATACGATTTTCGTGGTCAGCAACCGAAAGACGATTTATTATATTCATTACTATTACCAATCTAATCATTTTATCGGTTCCATCACTTTCTATTTGTTGGCTCAAGTCCACCTGCTTGCTGCTTCCTTTTCTGCTTAGATGCAGGTTAATGTCAAACAAGTCGTCAAACTCTATTTTCTGTCCGCTTTCTAAGTAGTGGTCTAATATTTTTAAGTTTTCGCTATTGTCAAATTCAAACATCAGCTGTCCGCTAATTTGTTGTATCTGGCTTATTTTTCTTACTTCATCTACCAATCGTTTGTTATCTATTAATTCAATAGATAAAGATTCAATATCGGAAATATGCGTTTGTGATAGTTTGGTGTTAAATTTATTGTAAATAAATTCTTTAAACTCCTCATAACGTTTTAGCAAGGTGTAGGCTGGGTTTGCAAATTGTGTTGATATACTTTCAAGTAAGGCTTGAACACTTCTTTCTTTGTCTTCTATCAATACTACTTCTTCTTCTACATACTTTATAAAATCCATTTCATCTGCAAATGTACTTTGCAACTTATCACGTAGTTTTTCAAACAAATGATCTTTGTCGGATTTTAAAGTTATTCTGTCTTGCCAGTTAAGTTTTATTTTATTGTATAGTTGATCCAAGCTTTCATTGGTTTCAAACTCTTCGCCTACCAATCCAAGTTCATCTATTTCATGCTTCATTTCTATTAGCCTATTGATGCGTTCTTGGCGTTTTTGTTTTTCATCCAATAGGTCGCGAAGTTCATTACTTTTTCGTGCTATAGTTTTGGCAATTTGTTTTTGTTCCGATTCAAACTTTTCTTTCTCTGCCATTAAATCGTTGATATCGCCTTTTGTTCTATCTAATGATTTAATTAGGTTCGGTTTGTTTTTTATTCGAATTATTTTTGATTTTATATCATCTATTTGTGCTGCAATTTTGGCTAATTCCGTATTTGAAGCCTCCATATCTTGTACCACTTTCAAGAGGCTCTCTTGTTGTGTTTTTTCTTCTTTAAGAGCTGTAAGTTCTTCTTTCAGCTCATCTACATTTCTAAAATCTTTTATTACTATATTTTTTGATATATCTATTTTACCATCAAATAGGTTTAGTGTTTGGCTGATTTTATGAATTTGAGTCAATACCTGATCGCCAGGCAAGCTGCTTACTTGCTCACTAAGTATTGAGTTAAGTAATTTTCTGTTTTCAACCGAGCCTGATATTTTATTGATAAGCAAGTTGCTGTAATTTTTTACTTGCATTTCAATTCGTGCTATTTGGTCAGTAATTCGTACTATTTTATTTTCTATCTGTTGGCTGTTTAGTCGTTGCAATTCAGCCATAGTAATACGGCTTTCAATGCTTTTGCGTTGTTTGTCAAGGTTAGCCAATTGTTCATTTAATATAGTTAATGGCTCAAAAGCATCAATTTCTTTTAGTTCATTTTCCTTATCGGTAAGTTGTTGTGTACGGGCATTTATTTCAGCTTCTTTCCCACCAATTTTCCGATCCAATTCTGCTTTAGCAGGAATTAGTTCCTCATTCATTTCAGTATTTAATCGGCCTATTGCTTTGTCTTTTTCGTGTAATTGCACCTGTAGCTCGGGCATGGTGTGTTTATAGTTTTTCTCAAAACCATAAAACAATTCGCTTATAATTCGTGCTTTAGCATTGTATTGGCTAACTAATTCTCTAAATTCATCAAATTCATTTTTAACCGATTTAAGATTTCTTATTTCATTATTTACACGTTTTAAATCGTTTATATCTTTTTTGTTTTTTTGTGAAAAATTTAAGGTTTCATTTTCTCTGTTGTCGGCTATTATTAGTGCTTCTTTTAGGTTTTTATTGGTAATTAATTTTGTATTGATTAAGTACCTGTATATTCTTGAAAAATTATTGCTCAATCCTTCACTTCTTACACTATCGTCTAACCATACTACTGCGTTATTTCTTTTGCCTCGTTGGTAAACAAACTGAAACACTTCGCGTTTGTCCTTAAACATTTCAAGTGTTAATCCACTGGATGTAAGTTTTTCTTTTACTTCTTCAAATTTTAATAATCTTTTATCATCATCCACAAAAAACTCTTCACGGTATTCGCTATCTAATTTATAGTATTCCAGGTTACTTTCGCTATCGCGTTTTACTATAATGCTGTAATACGATTTTTTAAAAATTTCAAAAACAATATAGCTTTGGTTGTGGTTAGGAAAATAGTGGTGAATTGTTTCTTTATCTCCTTTGCGATTACCGCTAAAGCTCATTTTTTGACCATCAATTATAAATAAAAAATTAAGTGCATATATCAATGTACTTTTACCAATATTATTTGGTCCTACCAATTGCAAACTATCACAATCATCCAATCTTATTTCGGCTTTGCCATATACTTTACTGTTTAGTACAATTACTCGTGTTAGCATAGTTTTATGTAAATATTTTGGGTACAATTTAATTGCAGTGTTTGTGTAGTTACCCACCTTTTTTACACAGTTTGCAAGCTATTGAGCGTGTTGTGTTTTTGTATTTTATTGATTTAATTATTGCATTCTACGCTTTTATTGTTATGTAATTGCTTATGCCTTTATTCAATAATAATTAAATTTTATACATGTATTTCTGACCATGTCAGCATATTATTTTTACTTAAATTTGAGCCTTCAATTAAAACCAAATTATAAAGCTTAAACTATTATGAAAAAACTATTCTTACTTTTTGTAACGGCAGTTCTTACTTTTTCCATTGGGTTTGCACAAACAAATAAAGACGAGAGCAAACTGCAAGCAAAATCTGTTCAATTAATGACTAAATTAAATGAATTGAAATTAAAACAAGTAGAATTAGACACAATTGTATCAATTTCCAGAAACGAATTAGCAACCATTACTGCAGAAGTTAATGATGCGCGTAAAAGCTCCGATGAAGCTAAAAAAGATTTAATGAAAAGCAGTTCAAAAGTTGATCAAGGGAAAAAGGAAGCTAAACAAGCCTCAAAAGATGCAAAAGTAGCTGAAAAAGCTACAGCACAATATGTGAAAGTAGCTAAAAAGCAAAGTAAACAGCAAGACAAATTAAACAGCGCAATTAAAAATGCAGAGAATAATAGCAAAAAAATAAGTAAGACACAAAAACAGTTGGATAAAGTTAATTTAAAGTTGAATAAAGTTTCTCAAACCATAAATAACCAATAATTTTTTTGGTGTTTAATAAAAACAAAAAGCTCATTTCAGAATAGTTCGAAATGAGCTTTTTTATTAGTTTAAAAACTTTCTACCAGCGTCCATCACCATCCAGCAAGTTTCCTAAACCGCCCAATACACTACCTTCTTCTTTTCTTCGGTATGTGCCATAAGCTACAATTCTTCCTGCAAGCCGGCTAATAGGTAATGTTTGAATCCAAACTTTACCAACACCGGAAAGGGTTGCATAAAAAATTCCTTCGCCACCAAACAACGTATTTTTAATACCACCAACAAATTGAATATCGTAATGAATATCTTTTGTAAATGCAACAATACAGCCGGTATCTATTTTTAATACTTCACCTGGTTGCAAAGTACGCTCAATTACATGTCCTCCACTATGAACAAAAGCCATTCCATCACCTTCAAGTTTTTGCATTATAAATCCTTCACCACCAAACAATCCGGCACCTAATTTTTTTTGAAACTCAATCCCTACAGCAACACCTTTAGCAGCACACAAAAATGAATCTTTTTGGCAAATAACTCTACCACCCAAATGGTATAAATCTAAAGGAATTATTCTGCCCGGGTAGGGTGCAGCAAAGTTTACTTGTTTTTTGCCTTGACTAATATTGGAATATGCCGTCATAAAAAGACTTTCTCCGGTAAGTACGCGTTTGCCGGCAGTTAATAATTTTCCAAAAATTCCTTTGTTTTGGCTTGAACCATCACCAAAAATAGTTTCCATTTCTATCCCGTTATCCATCATCATAAAGCTGCCGGGTTCAGCTATTACGCTCTCGTTAGGGTCTAATTCAATTTCTACACATTGCATTTCATTTCCTAAAATGCGGTAATCAATTTCGTGGTTTGTTCGCATATATTATTATTAGTTTGGTGCAAAGATATAAAGAAGAGAGAAAATTATTTTAGGGTAATATTTATTGAAATGGAAATGGCGGGATTGATTTTTCTAACTTATACGTACTAAAATCGGTGGTGTATTTACAATATAATAGTTCAATACCATTTGTTACAACCACATTTTTCACTTGCAGTACTTTGTTGTACATGCCTGCTTGTATAAATACATTTTCATTTATCGGAATTTGCGGTGCTTTACATTCTGCCAACAATAGCGGAGTTCCATCCAAATTGAATACAACCACATCAAATCGCTTGGTTAAACCATGTATTGTGAGTTTTTTTTCCACCGCAATTAACCCAATCGGACACCTGCAATTTTCTATTAAAAAGTGTATTAAATGCTGCCTTACCCACTCTTCGGGGGTAAGTACAAAAAACTTTTTTCTAACAATATCAAAAATATAATGTCTGTTTTCCTTGTTTTTAATCTTAAAATTGTATGTTGGAAAATTAAGTTGCATCAATCAAATGGCTGTAAATAATTCTGAGTTCAAAAATATACTATCTAATCTTAAAGCAAGAAAATTTGCTCCGGTTTATTTTCTTTATGGCGAAGAACAATACTACATTGACGAAATAAGTAATTTTGCTGAAAAAAATATTCTATCCGATGCGGAGAAAGGGTTTAATCAAACTGTTTTGTATGGCAAAGATGTAGATGTATTAACTATTATTAATCATGCTAAGCGCTTTCCGATGATGTCGGATTATCAAGTGTTGATTGTTAAAGAAGCGCAGAATTTGAAAAAAATTGAAGAATTAGAAACTTATTTGGATAAGCCGCTTACAAGTACAATCCTTATAATTTGTTATAAAAAAGACAAGGTAGATAAACGGACACGTTTTTATAAAGCATTGGGTAAACATGTAGTATTTGAATCAAAAAAATTATATCCTAATGAATTGCCTGACTGGATTGAGAGTTACTTAAAACAACGCGGCTTTTCTATTCAGCCCAAAAGTGCAAACTTAATTGCCGATAGTTTGGGTAGCGACTTGGGTAAAATTTCCAATGAGTTAGAAAAACTTATTATTAACAAAGAAGGCGATAAAACCATAACCGATACCGATGTTGAACTTAAAATTGGTATTAGTAAAGAGTTTAATGTATTTGAATTAATAAATGCAATTTCTACAAAAAACTCAGGGCGTGCAATGCACATAGCGCATTACATGGTTAAAAATAAAGATTTTAGCATTATAGCTACGCTAATCAATTTAAATAACTTTTTTAATAAAGTATATGTTGTTAAGCAAAGTAAAATTAAGGATGCCGGAACTTTACAGAAACAATTCGGGCTAAATTTTATGCAAGTAAAAGATTGCCTAAATGCTGCATCACGTTTTAGTGCTGATGAGCTTGAACACTGTATTCGTGTTATGCAGGAGTATGATTTAAAAAGCAAAGGAGTTAATAACATATCTGCTACACCTGAGGAATTATTAAAAGAGGTATTATTTAAAATTTTATAAAATAATGCAAAAACAATTGTGTTTGGTTTAATCAAAACATTGTTATATTGCTTTTAAATTCAATAAATATGAGCGTATTTAAACGTAAAGATATAAATCTGATTTTTAAGGAAGCAGAAAAACAGGAACTAAAAAGAACACTAGGAGCGGCTAATTTAACTGCTTTGGGTATTGGTGCAATAATTGGAGCAGGATTATTTGTTCGTACTGCTGCAGCTGCTGCCGAAGCATCCGGCCCGGCTGTTACTATTTCATTTTTAGTTGCTGCATTGGGTTGTGCTTTTGCAGGATTATGTTATGCGGAGTTCGCTGCAATGATACCTATTGCCGGAAGTGCTTATGCATACAGCTATGTAACCATGGGCGAGCTGGTGGCATGGATTATTGGTTGGGCACTAATAATGGAATACGCTTTGGGGGCTGCTACCGTGGCAATTGCGTGGAGTGAATACCTGAATAATTTACTTGGTGGTGCTATTCCTTATGAATGGTGTCATAGTCCGTTTGAAAGTTTGCATCGGGTAACTGCTGAAAACCTTACTTCTATTACTTCATTTAAGCCTGAATGGGCAGCAATGGTTAAAAATGGTGAATTGCTTTTAACCGATGACCAATACAGTATGCTTCCTCAGCAATTAATAGGTATGGTATCTACCACTACAGGATTTATTAACCTTCCTGCATTAGTTATTTTATTACTTCTAACTTTGGTTTTAATTAAAGGTACACAAGAGAGTGCAATGGTTAATGCAATCATTGTGTTTGTAAAAGTTGTAATTGTTTTAATGTTTATTGTTGTTGGTTGGCAGTTTATAAATCCGGATAACCAAGTGCCTTATTTTATACCGCAAGGTACTCCCGGTCATGATTCTGTTTTTAAATACGGCTGGGGCGGTGTGTTAGGAGGTGCTGCAATAGTTTTCTTTGCATTCATTGGTTTTGATGCGGTAAGTACAGCAGCACAAGAAGCAAAAAATCCTAAACGCGATATGCCTATTGGTATTTTGGGTTCGTTGGTAATTTGTACAATTCTGTATGTTCTGTTTGGTCATGTATTAACCGGTGTTGCTAATTGGCAAGAGTTTAAAACTACAGGTAAAGAAGCCTCCGTTGCTTATGCCATACAAAATTATATGCACGGATACCAATGGTTGGCAACAAGCGTTACGGTTGCAATTTTAGCCGGTTTTAGTTCAGTAATTTTAGTAATGCTTTTAGGGCAAAGTCGTGTGTTTTATAGCATGAGCCACGATGGTTTGATGCCTAAAGCATTTTCTGATTTACATCCAAAGTTTAAAACTCCATACAAAGCCAATATGGTATTGTTTGTGTTTGTTGGGGCATTTGCCGCATTTGTACCGGGTAGTGTAGCTGGCGATTTAACTAGTTTCGGAACTCTGTTTGCATTTGTATTGGTAAGTGCCGGAGTATGGATAATGCGTAAGAAATTTCCAACAATTGATAGACCATTTAAAACTCCTTTTGTTCCTTTAGTTCCTATTTTAGGTGTATTGGTATGCAGCGGAATGATAATAGCATTGGATATTGAAACACTAAAAGTAGCTTTGGGCTGGATGGTTTTCGGTTTAATAGTTTACTTCTTATACGGTAAACGACACAGCAAATTAAATAATCCTAAAACGTAGGAAAAGTATTTTTACTTTACAAACAACCTTACAAATTGGCCGACAAAAGTTTTTGGTTTACCAACTGTAAAACTTTTTCTAATTGCTCTTCGCGGGTAAGGTGTGAGTTATCTATTACTATTGCGTCATCGGCTTGTTTTAGAGGGCTGTCAGCACGTGTACTGTCTATATGATCACGTTTTTCTAAGTTTGCCAATACTTCTTCTAAGGTTGTATTTTGCCCTTTTTCTTGTAACTCACTTAGTCTTCGGTTAGCACGAATTAATGGATCGGCAGTTACAAATAATTTAAGTTCAGCATCCGGAAAAACAACAGTGCCAATATCTCTTCCATCCATTACTATTCCTTTGGCTGCGCCCATCTCTTTTTGTTGCTTTACTAAAAATTTCCTTACATCACTTATTGCACTTACATCACTCACCATACTTGCAACTCGCGGGTTTACACGAATTTCATTCTCAATATTTTCTCCGTTAAGTAATATATCTTGTGTGTTAGTTGAGGCATTTATTTCAAATGTTAGCTGTATTTGGTTAAGTGCGTTTTCAATTTGTTCGGGATGAAACAAATCAATTTGGAAGCGAAGAAAATATAGCGTAACTGCACGATACATTGCACCGGTATCTACGTATTTGTATCCTAATTTAGCAGCAAGTTGTTTTGCTAATGTGCTTTTGCCGCATGATGAATATCCGTCAATTGCTATTACTATTTTCATTTGGTAAAATTAGTTTTTGTTTTTCGAAAATTCATTAATAAAAATAACACAACTAAATGAATTGGTAGCATAAGCCGCATGGTATGCAGCACTACCGTAAGCTACTTGCAGTTTCTTCATTTTTATACCAAAGCCCCAACCAAAGCCGGCTGTTCCGCTTGTGTTGTTAAGTTTCATTTCATATCTACGCAGGTGGTTATAGCCAAATCCTACATACATAAATTTACCCAACAATATTTCCGTACTTACATTTAGGTGAGCAGCAATTTTATCCAATACGGTAATATTTTCTAAAACAATTTGTCCGGTGGTTAAGTCTTTGTTTTGTCCGGGGCGAGCAGCATTAGCATATAATAATTTGCCAGGACTTTGCAGGTTGTGTGCAGTTACTGAAACGCGCAATGGGTTGTGTTTGAATTTTTTGCTGAAGCCAAGCATAATATTCAAAGGCAGGTTTTCTCTGTTTTCATCGCGATAGGTTTTTAGTTGCAGGCCCGCATTGCTTACTACTGCCGAAACAGAAAGTAAATTTTCGGGATTGTAATAGTTTATTCCGCCATCAATTGCTAATCCTAATGAAGTGTATTTTTCTAAATTGGAGTTAATAAATTTTAATGTACCGCCTGCTCTAAATGTATT
>JACFNJ010000308.1 GCA_019454865.1 Bacteroidia bacterium | reverse complement strand
TCGATTGAACTTTTGTGCTGAAAATCCGCCACTACGCCAAGCCGCAAACCGTTAGGCGACAGCTTTAAATGAACATTATAAATATTTTGAGTAAAAATTAACACATTTAAAATTATTCGTAAATTTGGCATTCAAGCGGATGCCGAAAAGCTAATAGAGTAGGCTAAATTAAAACTTCAATATTATGGCACTAATTGAAATTATGAAGATGAAGAAACAAGATTTACAATTTCTTGTAGCGAGGCACAACGGTGCTTTAGGTTCTTCAGGAACTGGAAGCGGTTCGGGATGTGATGGCACAACAGTACATTGCTGTTTTGCCGACCCAACAACTGCCCAAATTCGAGAGGCTACAACAGAGGAATCACCTTCTGGCTACAAACTTGTAGCGGGAAGATGTGAGTTTGCAATCGGTTTGGAAGGTTAAATTTTAATAAAGCCCGAAGGTTAATCGCCTTTGGGCTTTATTAAATTCTTTAAAAGAAAAATATGAAAATTTCAGGGAAGTTACTTTCGTCTAATAAAGAAAATCTCTTATTTAAAAATGTAGGAGAGTGTATTAGTTACATTGATTTTCCAGAACTATATAATTCTATTTTGAATGATTTTAAAATAGAATTAATGCAAAATATCCAAGTAGATGAAATAATACTAAAAAATGTAGTCGAAAATATTTCCCGACAAATATTCGAAGTTGCAAAAGCTCCCATTTTATATACATTCAATCAATTTTATTTTAAACCTAATACGGTAAAATTAACCTTTAATAGGAAAGATTTACTTCAAAAATGTTACACAAAATATCCTGAGTTAAGTAGAATAATTGAAATACAGATTCGGCAGTACTGCATTTATTTTTCAAACTTAATAAAACGATTATACGATGATGAAGTAGATATAAAAAAACAATTTGAAATATCAGGAAGCGTTATTTCTTTTACTTGGCCATTGGGCGATTTTCATAACGGAGGAGAAACGCATACAATTATTAATTACAGTTGTGGGAATAGAGTTATCTACAAGGTAAAAAACCCAAAAGGCAATTTAGCAATAGAGAACCTGATTTTATCCATTACACAAAAAGGGCATAAAATACCCTATTTATTTCCGAAAAGGCTGATTAAAGATAGTTATTATTGGGAAGAATTTATTAAACATAAACCGTCTGACAGTAAAGATTTACAAATTTCATTTTACAAAGCAATAGGTAACTATTTGGCAGTATTTTATATTTTAGGAATTTCCGACATAATAAGTGATAATATTATATCAAACAGTGGAACACCTGTATTCATTGATATTGAGTGCTTATTAAAACCAACGATTAAAACATCAGACAAAGACATTTTTCCTTCTGCAGATAATTTTTTGAAAGAATCTGTTGTTGGAACAGGACTTTTACCTTTCTGGACTTCTATTCGAGCCAATGAGGCTGGCACAAACTTTGGCGGTATTTCCAATTCAAAACTATACACACAAGAAACATATTTATATGTTGCTACCAATGGGAAAATAGCATATGATTATAAAAAAACAGAAAAA
>JACFNJ010000307.1 GCA_019454865.1 Bacteroidia bacterium | reverse complement strand
CTAACCAGACAAGTACCGGAGTTGAGAAAAGCCACATTATCAGGTTTGCGTAAGGCATATCCATAAAGAACATACCGATTACCACCACAGGTAAAGAGAGGATGATTGCCCAAATGGTTTTGTTTTTAAGTTTCCTGAATTTTTCGGTGTGGATAGCTTCTAACGTTTCCTGCTGCTTGGTTTCGTCTTCAATCAATAAGTCATAACCAACTCCTTGTACCGCTTTTTGCAGGATTGAAGCATTGGTCATATTGGGCAGATATTCTACCGTAAGATTGCCCGTTGCAAAATTCACGGAAGCATTAACTACTCCCGGTTGGTATTTGACAATGCTTTCGGCACTACCTGCACAAGATGCACAGGTCATACCCAATACAGGAAAAGCACTATTAACCGTAGGAACTCCGTAACCTAAATCTTTAATTGCCTTAACCGCTTCGCTTACTGCTTCATCGCTATCTACTGTAATAGCTGCCCTGCGGTTATTTAGCTCTACTTTGTGGCTTTCTATGCCTCTAATCTGTGCCAACCCTTTTTCAACGATTAGGGCACAGTGTTCGCTTTCTACATCCTCCAATGGAATGTATATCGTTTCTCTATTTGTTGCCATATTTGCCTGCTTTAATTAACAATGCAAAATTGGCTATTATATCAACGGGTGCTATTGTGAAATTTTGGAATTGATTTGTAAGATTTATTTACACTTTATCCAGCGGCTTCCTTTTATCCTCTTTAATCTGTTTGAAATGGCTTGGTGTCAGCCCGGTAACTTTTTTAAATTGGTTACTCAAATATGCTACGCTTGAATAGTTCAGGCGATTTGCAATCTCACTTAGCGACAACTCATCGTACACCAACAATTCTTTTACTTTTTCAACCTTTTGGGCGATAAAGTATTTTTCAATGGTCGTACCCTCTACCTCTGAAAACAGATTGGACAGGTAATTGTAATCGTGGTGCAGTTTATCGCTCAATACATCCGAAAGATTGGTTTTTACATCATTGTCTTGATGATGCACCATGTCTATGATAGTGTTCTTTATCTTTTCTATTATTCTGCTCTTTTTATCGTCAATTATCTCAAATCCTAATGGTTCTAAAGTCTTTACCAAAGCATCTTTTTTTGCGGGGGTTATCTCTTGGGCTAAGGTTACTTCACCCAATTTTATATTCTTAATACCTAAACCAAGTTTTTCCAATTCATTTTGCACTACCATAATGCAGCGGTTGCAAACCATATTTTTTATAAAGAGTGTATTCATATTTATTCACTGCCACATTTTGTATTTAATATAAAAGCAATAAACAAATTTACGATTTATGTTGAACTACGCTTTGCTCGTCGTTTAATTCATTTACAATGATTGATTATTTATGACAAACGCTAATGATTTAGGATTACTCTTGTTGTACCAAGTGCTGTAAGTTCGGGTCATTCTTGATACGCTCCATTTCGCTTTCAACGATATGCAGAACATCCGATTTTATCTGTTTGTATGGAAAATATCATTATACTGAGCACCTGATTATCATCGAAGCTGACCATAGTATT
>JACFNJ010000045.1 GCA_019454865.1 Bacteroidia bacterium | reverse complement strand
TCAAGCTAAATTTTCCATTGTTTATTGCATTTATCTTGCAGCTAAAATTTCATCTACATATTTTTCCCAATTTTCATTAGTAGTAATTTTAAATGCTTTTATCCCAATTTTTGTGGCGGCCTCAATGTCTCTATCTGCATCACCAATAAGAAACGTATTGGCTGCCGAAACACCAAAGCGTGCCAATGCTTTCTCTAACATAATGCTATCCGGCTTACGGCAAAGGCAGTGTGTTTTTTCAGGATGATGTGGGCAATAATAGACTTCATCCAATTGCACACCAACTTGCTCAAATGCTGTTATCATTTTGTTGTGTATTGCATCTAACTCCGTGTGCGAATATTTACCTTTAGCTATTCCTCCTTGATTGGTTACAACCACAATTCCAAATCCGGCATCTTTTAATTTCTTTGTATTATAAAGCGCATGTGGCAACAGCTCAAAGTCAGATACGTTGGTAACATAATCGCCTATTTCTTTATTTATCACTCCATCTCTATCTAATAAAACCAATTTATTCATATATTTTTATCAACGATATTTCGCAATTAATTGTCTAATTTAAATCGAAACAATATTATTGAAAAAAATTAAACCATTGAGTAATCGAATAGTTATCATACCTACATACAACGAAATTGAAAATATAGAGTTGATATTAAAGGCTGTGTTTGAGCTTACACCGGCTTTTTCTGTGTTGGTAGTTGATGATAACTCACCGGATGGAACCGGCAATAAAGTAAAAGACATGCAACAGGTTTATCCAAACTTGCACTTAATGGAAAGAAAAGCAAAAAATGGATTAGGTACTGCTTATATTGATGGATTTAAATGGTGTTTGGAGCATCAGTACGAATACATTTTTGAAATGGATGCCGATTTTAGCCATAACCCTAAAGATTTAGTGCGGTTGTTTACAGATTGCGAGGAGCATAAAGGCATGAGTGTAGGTAGCCGTTATGTAACCGGAGTAAATGTTGTGAACTGGCCAATGAGCAGGGTAATGCTTTCGTTTTTTGCAAGTAAATATGTGCGTTTTATTACCCGAATGCAAGTGTATGATACTACTGCCGGATTTTGTTGTTACCACCGCAGAGTATTAGAAACAATTGAATTGGATAAGATAAAATTTAGAGGTTATGCATTTCAAATTGAGATGAAATTTACTGCATGGAAGCATGGGTTTAAAGTAACTGAAATACCAATTATATTTACTGATAGAACTCGCGGACAATCCAAAATAACAAAAGGTATAATTAAAGAGGCAGTTTGGGGAGTAATTAGTATGAAAATAAAAAGCTTGTTCAGAACATATAAGCAAGCAAATAATTAAGTCTGCATTTTCCTTTTTTAAAGCAATTATTTAAGCGTAAAGCAAAGCTATGGACTATATTGAAATAAACCGTAATTCATGGAACAATAGGGTTGAAACACATGTTAAGTCAAAGTTTTACAAGCAAGAAGACTTTATTAAAGGCTGTACTTCGTTAAATGATATAGAATTGAATTTGTTGGGTGATTTGAAAGGAAAATCTGTGTTGCACTTACAATGTCATTTCGGACAAGATTCAATCTCGTTAAGCAGACTTGGCGCTAATGTTACCGGTATTGATTTGTCAGACAAAGCCATAAGTGTTGCCAAAGAGCTTGCTAAAGAAACAAATGAAACCGTTGAATTTATTTGTTGTAATATTTATGATTTACCAAACTATTTAAATAAAAAATTTGATATAGTTTATACCAGTTATGGTACAATTGGGTGGTTGCCCGATTTACTGCAATGGGCTAATGTAGTTTATACATTTCTAAAACCAGATGGAAAGTTTGTTTTTGTTGAGTTTCATCCGGTGGTATGGATGTATGATGATAACTTTGAAAAAATAGCATATAATTACTTTAATACCGGTGCAATACTAGAAAACGAAAATGGAACATACGCTGATAAATCAGCTGATATTTCCTTAACTAATGTAAATTGGAATCATAGTTTGGGTGAAGTGTTGAGCAGCTTAATAAATAGTAATTTAGAAATTCGCTCATTTGCTGAATACAATTATTCACCATACAATTGTTTTAATAATACAATTGAAGTAGAAAAAGGAAAATTTGTGATTGAACATATCGGCTCAAAAATTCCGATGGTGTTTGCTTTAACTGCAACGCCTAAAGTTTAAACATACTTTTTATACGCTAATAATTTTTTGGAATCATTTTTTAATGAAAAAGTACTGTAAATAGCCCTCAATAATTACTTTTACTTATACCGCTATCGAGGTATTTTGATGTGATTTTTGTTTCATATTTCATTCTTTACACATTCTTTACATTGTTTAAAACTATGAAAAACAGATACATATAATCTATTTTTTCAAAACTTTTAATCAGAGACTTTTTAGCCTATTTATAATCAATCTAAATATGTTTTACTTCGCAGCACATTAAAAAAAATATTCAAAACAACATGAAAAGATTATACTTCTTTTTTTCAGCAGCTTTGGCGGTATCTGCTGTAAGTGCGCAAAGCACAGATTCAATTCAAACCGGTGGTAGTTATGCAAATGATGTATTTTACAGCTTTAAAAACGGTGTAGTAAAAGAAACCGTTAATAACGACTGGCAATTAGCATTTGGGGTAGGTATGTTTAATGTTGGTGTTCGTGCTAATACAACTACCGGAACTTCAGGTGATAGTTCAGTAATAATCTACCAAATGCCAGGAACTGATACAACAAAGTGGGCAGCTTTTGATACAACAGGTTTTACAGCTTGGGATAAATTAAACAACTCCGATGAAAATTGGGAAGAAGGTGCATTAAATCAAGGCTCTGCTTCTACTTATGATTACGGATGGGGCTTATATGACAATACTACGCATCAGGTTTTGGGACATCGTTTGTATTTAGCGGCAGTTAAATCAGGCTCTACTACAATATATAAGAAGTTATGGATTGTAAATAAAATTTCGGGTGCTTGGAAAGTTCGTTTTGCAAATATTGATGGAAGCGATTTAAAAGAATTAACACTTGCTTCTGCACCATACAATACAAAGAATTTTGTATATGTTTCATTAATCTCAGGTAATATAGTTGACCGTGAGCCTGCTAAAACGGAATGGGATTTTGTATTAACACGTTATGCAGCATGGCAACCAGAAGCTTCGGTTTATTATGCATCGGTAGGTATTTTAACTAATGCCGGTGTAACTACCAGTGAAGTGAGAAACATACCTGAAAATACAACATCTATTACGGATACTGTTACTTTTTCAAGTAATATTTCTACAATAGGTGCTGATTGGAAACAATTAAACAATGCAACTTTTAAGTTTGAAGCAGTGGACTCATTAAGCTATTTTGTTAAATTAAAAAATGGTGAAATTTGGAAACTTGTATTCAAAAGTTTTGCAAGTGGTTCTTCACCATCCGGAACTGGTCGTGCGGTATTTACTAAATCAAAAATAATGACTTTAGGCTTAAACTCTGCAAGCAGCTCAATTCAAACATTTGCTTTGTATCCTAATCCAACAATTGGAATTGTAAATGCAATTTTTGATGTTACCAATGAAAACTCAACTATATCAGTAATGGATATTTCCGGAAAAACATTAATTAACCAAAATATAGTAGGCAAAGGGTTCCAAAATACAGCAATAGATTTAAGTGGTCTTTCAAAAGGAATTTATTTTGTTCGTATTGCAAATGGTGCAAACATTTCTGTACAAAAAGTAATAGTACAATAACAAACTAAACAACAAATAAGCCTGCAAAGTCAGGCTTATTTGTTTATAAAAATTAAGGCGGATTTTAGAAAATAATGGTATTTAAGAAATCGTTTTTACTGGGTTTATTTGTAATGCAATTTGTGTGGGTTGCAGCGCAATCCTCCATAAAAATTACAGTGCATAGCAATAATACTCCAGTTGAAGATGCTATAGTTACATACTATCCATTAGGAGATAAAAATTTTAGTAAAGTTGCTATTACCGACTCAAAAGGTGAGACTACAATAAAAATAGCAGCAACAATAGTATTGCAAATTAGTAAATTGGGATATGCCGTATTTATAGATACTTTAACAGCAAACACATCTTCAAAAAAATACGTTTTGCATCAAACCAGTGTAAATATAAACGATGTGGTAATAACCGGACAAATGGGTGCTACACGTAAAGATGAATCCATACACCGAATTAAGATAGTTGACCGAAAACGTATTGAGCAGCAAGGAGCGGTTAATTTACGCGACCTATTAACCAACGAACTTAATGTTAGAATTACACAAGATGCTGTATTGGGTAGCCAAATATCACTAATGGGAATGAGTGGGCAAAATGTAAAAATATTGATAGATGGTGTGCCTGTAATAGGAAGAATGGATGGTAATATTGACATAAGCCAATTTAACTTAAATAATGTAGAGCGAGTTGAAATTATTGAAGGGCCAATGAGTGTAATATATGGCTCAGATGCTTTGGGTGGAGTTATCAACTTAATATCACGTAAACCAATGTCGAAAATTTGCAATCTGAATGCAAATTTTTATTACGATAGAGTAGGTACATATAATGCTGATGCAAGTGCCGGTTTTCGTGCTAAAGATCTTCAACTTTCTGTTTCAGGCGGGCGAAACTATTTTGATGGATTTTCAATTAACGAAGATGAAAAAATACGTTGGAAACAGTGGAAACCCAAAGAGCAATATTTTGGCGATATGCAATTGCGTTATCGTTTCGGGAAACAAAGTCATCGTATATTTTCACAATACTTTCAAGAAAAAATTACCAATAGAAATGCACCAATTGTAACACCATACTCTGCATTGGGTTTTGATGATTATTTTTATACTACACGAATAAATAATTCGCTTTACTCGGATTTTTATTTTAACAACAAGGCAACATTAAATTTAATAAACTCGTATTCATTTTTTGACCGTATAAAAAACACCTATCGAAAAGATCTTACTACCGGAAATAGTGTAATTACGCCAAATCCAAACGATCAAGACACAACAACATTTTCGCTGTTCTTGTCCCGATTTACTTATACAACACACAATAGCAGTTTTTATAATGTACAAATGGGTTACGATGTAAACTACGAAACCGGAACAGGTAAGAAACTTACTAATAATTACCAGGAGCAAGGAGATTTTGCAGGATTTTTTATATCGGATATCAAAGCAAGTTCCCGCTTATCCTTGCGTCAAGGATTACGATTTATCTACAACACACGATATAAAGCACCGGTTGTATCAAGTTTTAATATAAAATATGATATCAACTCTAATTTAATGTTCAGAGGTTCGTACGCTCAAGGTTTCAGGGCTCCATCTTTAAAAGAATTGTTTTTGTATTTTGTAGATGTAAATCACAATATACAGGGTAATGGAAACTTAAAAGCAGAAACATCAAATAATTACCAAGCATCATTATCCTATCGTTTGCCAATAAGCAAGTCTGAGTTTAGAGCAGATGCAACTGTGTTTTATAATGCTATTGAAAATCTGATTACACTTGCAATTACTGATGCTGCTACACAAACTTACTCTTATATAAACGTTGGCGAATACAAAACGCAAGGGGTAAATTTAAGTGCCGGATATAATATGCAAAATATTAAAGCCGGAGTTGGGTATAGTTATACCGGAAGGTACAATCAATTAAGTACAACATCTACGGTAGATCCGTTTTCGTATGCGTCTGAAGTAAATGGAACACTTACATACGGAATACCAAGCATTAAAACCGAAGCAAGTATATTTTATAAATACAATGGACAAGTTCCGGGCTTTGCATTTGATGCAAACGGTAGCGTAATTCAAACTTTTGTACAGCCCTATTCAATTTCGGATGTAAGCTTAACAAAACGTTTTTTCAAAAACATATTGAGTATAACTATCGGTTGCAAAAATTTATTTGATGTAACCAATATTAATTACAGCAGTACAGCATCAACACACACATCATCAGCAACAACAATGCCTGCCGGCATGGGGCGTTACTTATTTACAACTATCCGCTTAAGTTATGAAACTAAATAAACTTGTATTAATTCTAAGTATAGTACTCTTTTCTGTTTCGTGTGAAAAGGAAGAAGAATTGTGGAAACTGCAACCTACTTCGGGTAATGAAAAAATTGATGTGGTTGATATAGGTGAAGATTATTCAAATGTAATTTATTACAAAATAGCCAGCGGCACTACTTTTAAACGAAATTTAAACGAATGGGATTTAGCATTTGCAAGTGGTGATTCAGAAAATTATGTTTTGCTAAATGGTGGATTTACATTGCGAGTATATAATACAAAAGATACAAACTTTGCTTCTGCATCTTTACCAAGTACGGATGTAACATGGCAATGGGATAATCCATGTGGTTGTAAAGACTCAACTGCAATTGGCGCTTGGTTTGATGTTACCAATAATATTACATTAAATCATGTGTATATTATAGATTGGGAAAAAGGTGGTTACCAACGGAAAAAGATGAAATTACTGAATGTTGCCCCAGAGTATTATATCATACAGGTTGCTAATTTAGATAACTCTGAATTTTTTTACGGAAAAGTAATTAAAAACAAAGCAAGTAATTATACATACTTTAATCTTCGTACATCCACAACAGTTGCCTATGAACCGGATAGTAAAGATTGGGATTTTGTATTTACTCGCTACCGACATATTTATTACGATGAAGTACCAATTACACCCTATCAGGTTAATGGAGTGCTAATTAATACCAAACATGTAACTGCTAAAATGGTGTATGAAAATGAAATGCCATTTGATAAAATTACTATTGAACAAGCTTCTGCACTCATGCTTTCTAATCGGGCTGATGCAATTGGATTTGATTGGAAATATTTTGATTTTGATACTGAAAAATACATTGTGCGGAACACACGTAATTTTATTCTAAAAGATGCAGACGGGTTTTATTACAAATTAAAATTCATTGATTTTTATGGTCCCAATGGCGAGAAAGGAATGCCTAAGTTTGTAATGCAACGTTTATAATGCAAATAAACTGACAGTTGGTGTTTATTGTAACAATTAACCCAAACGACAGACAAAATGAACAATGTTGAAATATTTGAAAATGAACGAGCAAAAGGTTACAATCAGTTTGTAGAAACTTGGATACCAAATTATCACTACTTTTTAGATCAATTACCTAAACTTGTAATTCATACTGACTAAAAAGATTTGTTAGTGGTTGGTTGCGGAACTGGTAACGAAATTGAACGTTTTGTTAAAGAACCCAAACAATGGACAATTACAGGTATTGACCCATCACCTGAAATGATAAAACAAGCGAATTACAATTTTCAAACTTATGATAATGTAACGCTTATTAATGGTTTGGTTTCTGATCTTGAGATTAAGAGAAAATATAGCGTTGCTACATTTCTGTTAGTTCTGCATTTTATAAACGACAACAGCAACAAACTAAACTTACTAAAAGAAATTGCAGATAGATTGGTTTCTGGTGCTCCATTTGTAATTCTTGACATAACATGAGATAAAAAACAAATCCAACAAAATCTAAAAGTTCTTAGACTGTTATTGCCAGACGGCATAGATGAAGAACAAATAAATAATCGGTTGAACAGAATAGCAAATGAACTTTTTACTATTTCAGAAATTCGACTTTCTGAATTGCTACAAGATGCAGGTTTTGAAGCACCAATTCGTTTCTATCAATCATCTATTTATGTGGGATGGCTGACAAAAAAAATATGAACGAACGGAATAATAATTAAACGCTGTTTTTGCGTCAGGCAGGCTGTCTTGTAAAGTTTGAATTTTGATTAACCGACCTAATGAAAAGCCCAAACCATTTAGATTTTTTTCATCCTACTTCAGTAAAAATAGGTGAATTTACTTATTGATTCAAAACATCTGTTGTTACATCTTTGTATCTATGATGTTATGTAATATAAATTACATCATGTCTTTATTATAAGCTTTACCAAGTATGATTATAAATCCTTAAAAATATAAAAAATGAAATTAAAAACATTAAAACTATCAGTTCTTGCATTAATTGTAATTTTATGCATAGCTTCTTGTAAAAAAGAAGAAGAGAAAAAAGAAGAAACTAACAATCCTCCGGCATCTACCGGAATTACCATGGGTACCTTTAGGGCAAAAGTAAATGGTGAACTATTAACAGCTAAAACAGTTACTAAAAATTTTAATACTGCTTCGTCAGTATTAATTTCGGGTGTTGGTGGAGCCACTACAAATATTTTTACATTAACTATCGGAATGGGTGATTTTACCGGTATAGGAACCTATAAGCTTGGTGTGTTAAATTCATTAGGACTTGGTATTAATGGAATTTTTTATGATGCATTAACAGGAGCTTACTCTTGTACAAATCAATTCTCAGAAACATCAGGCGAGGTAGTTGTAACAGAGTTTACCGATAAAAAATCAATAAAAGGTACTTTCCATTTTAATGCCAAAAAACAAGGAACATCCGGCAATGGACAGGAAATGATTGATATAACTGATGGAGAATTTTATATATCCCTTGAGTAATTTACTGGAATTTTATCTAAACTTAATAAACATTGGAAACTCGAAATTTATAATGATTTATTAAATAATATTTATACGATTAAAGAAGTTTTGCTTTCGTTTATGCTAATATTGTGTACTTGGTTGATTTATTAAAACTACAACATGATTCAACATAAACAAAATAAAATTAAGTATGAAAATTTTGAATGGATAGATATTTGTCATCCGGATAAAGAAAGCTTAGATAAAATTGCTGTTGATTACAAACTGGATTATTACCAAATACGCGATAGCTTAGAGCAAGGGCATTTACCAAAGCTTGAAAAGTTACCGAACTATAATTTTCTTATTTTACGAGCATTTACATCAACCATAAAGCAAGGGGCTACAACCATAAACGAGCTATCCAATAAAATTGCATTCTTTTATAACGATCAAAAACTAATTACCATTCACCGCAATCGTTTTGATTTTATTGAGCTGGTAGATAGTAATTACAATTTACCGGAAGAGATTGTAGTGTTTATGATTAAGAAAATGGTTGAAACTTACCAAAAGCCGTTGGATGAATTGGATGAGAAAATTAGTCAAATTGAAAAAACTATTTTTTTAAAAGATTATCAAAAGGTGTCGTTAGAAGATTTGTACTATGTAAAAACACAAACACGGATTACTAAAAAACTGCTTCAAATTTTTCAAAATGTAATTAACCAATTGGAGGTATCTGATACCTCAAAAATTGCATTACAAGATATTAAAGATTTACTATTGAATTTGCTTTTGAAATATGATGAAGTGTTAGAAAATTCAAACAATTTATTAAACACATATCTTTCTGTTAATGCCCAAAAGAACAACGATGTGATGAAATTGCTTACTATTTTTTCTGCATTTTTCTTACCGTTAACTTTTGTGGTTGGTATATACGGAATGAACTTTGAAAATATGCCTGAGTTAAAGTGGGAAACCGGATATTATATAATTCTTGCCTTTATGGCTATTATAGCTTTTGTAATTTATTTATGGTTTAAACGTAAGCGAATAATATAACTGTAACTAAGCTTTAAAACTAATGAAAAAGGCTGTTCACAATTCGTAACAGCCTTTTTGGGTTTATGTGTAATTGATAAATAAACTATTGTACAATAGTCATTTCATTGATAATATTTCCTGCTTCACCATATTTTTCAATAAGCCAAAGCACATACCGTATATCTACGTTTATAGTTCTTTTGTTTTTCGGGTCAAAGTGAATATTTCCACTCATAGCCTCCCAGTTTCCATCAAATGCCAAGCCAATAATTCTACCTTCGCCATCTATTACAGGGCTACCACTGTTACCTCCGGTAATATCATTGTTTGATAAGAAACATGTAGGCAGTTTTCCATTTTTATCTGCGTATCTTCCGTAATCTTTTTTGTTGTATAATTCCAATAGGCGAGGTGAGATTGCAAACTCCGGATTATCCTTATATTTAATGTTCTTAGCAATTACTTCATCTAAGGTTGTATATAACGGATATTTCATGTACGATTGAACATTGCCATATGTTAAACGTAACGATGAATTAGCATCTGCATAAAATTCTTTATTTGGTTGCATTTCCATCAATCCTTTTATGTATAATCTTCCTAATGCACCGGTTTTTTCGTAATAGTCAGCTACTTTATCTTTGTATGTAGCATTGTAGTGCTTACGAAACGCATCAAAATGTTTGAATGCAATATCATTATTTAAAATGCTGCTTCGTGGTGCACTAATAAATGCTTTAGCCATTCCTTCATTAGCAAATACACTGTTTTCAAAAACAAAGTCTGTATAGTTTGCAATTGCTTCTTCAGGTGTTTTGCCATAGCCTAAAATTACCTCTTTAAAATAAGGTGCTTTTTGGTCGGCTGCAATGTTTTTGTTGTACAACAATAAAATTTCTTTGAATATTTTTTTATCGGCTTTTACAATTGGTTCGTCATACGGTAAACTGCCTGTTGCTGTTAATATTCTTGTTTTAAGTGATTCAATTTTAGTTGCATCTCCATCTTTTTTTGCATCTTCAAGCATAGAAGCATATTGTACGTACTTCATAATTGTAGGCGCTAATATGCCTTCATTTAAGTAAATAGATTGTAAACTAATTGGTTGATACTCTCCAAAAGCTTTTGCAACATCACTAAGTAAATTTTTATACTCGGGTTTGCTTGTAGCCCATGCTCCAAATGCTTTTTCTTCTTTTTGTTTTAATTCAAAAACTTTGTTGTTTTTTAATTGTTCGGCTTCGCCACGAAAGTATTTCCAATAATTAGAAATGCTGGCATAGTTACCTGATAGTTTTAAACGGATATCAGTATCTTTATTCATTTCTTCTTTCCATGCTTTCAATCGTATTTCACGTAGTGCTACAATAGTTGGGTCAACCAAATCCGTAGCAATTTTTACACCTTGGCTAAACTCATAACGGTTTGTTCTGCCAGGAAATCCCATAATCATTGCATAGTCGCCACTTTTAATACCTTTTAAATTAATAGGTAGGTGGTGTTTAGCTTTTAAAGGAATATTATCGGCTGAATATTTTGCAGGTTTGCCGTCTTTGCTCATATAAACTCTAAACATACTAAAGTCTCCTGTATGGCGAGGCCACATCCAGTTGTCAGTTTCGCCTCCAAATTTTCCGATGTTTTGAGGAGGAGTTCCTACTAATCTAACATCGTTAAAGCGCTCAAAAGTGAAAACATAATATGCATTACCTTTATACATTTCTCTGCATTGGGCTTCGTAGTGTGTTCCGGCAGTAACACGGTCGGTTATTGTTTTGTATAGTTGTTGTAATTTTTCAGCACGGTCTTTTTCGTTTAATCCTTTCACCGCATCCAATACTTCTTTGGTAATATCATCAACTCTTACTACAAAAGTTACCGAAAGTCCGGCAACCGGACGTTCTTCTTGGTAATTTTTAGCCCAAAAACCATTGTCTAAAATATTATCAGCAGATGAACTTAATTTGCTGATATAATCGTATCCGCAGTGATGGTTGGTTAATACTAAACCATTGGGTGATACAATTTCTCCGGTACATCCACCGCCAAACCATACAATAGCATCTTTCAAACTACTTTTGTTTAAATCATACAATTGATCCGGTGTAAGTTTTAATCCTTTTTTCTTCATTGCTTCTGTGGTCTGGCTTTTTAATAGCCAAGGCAACCACATGCCTTCGTCTGCTCGTAAATTTGTAGTAAGTACTACAATGGACAGCATACCAATTAAGAGTTTTTTCATGTGTTCGATTTTATTTTGATTTACTAATTAGCCAACGAATTTATAGGAAATTAATAGTCTTTCAAGTATTAAATACAGGTTTTTACGGAAAAGGTAAATACGGTATATTAACGCAAAATTCAATACTGCTATTTTTTATTTTTACAAATTAGTACGTATGAATAGAAATTGCCATATTGCATAAAATTTTAGTATGAAGCGTGTAGCACTTTTTCCGGGAACTTTTGACCCAATTACTATAGGGCATGTGAATTTAATTGAGCGTGCTATGTATCTATTTGATGAAATAATCGTAGGTATAGGGCACAACAGTACTAAAACCACTTTATTTTCATTAGATAAGCGGGTGGAATGGGTAAATGCAATTTATAAAAATGAATCCAAAGTAAAAGTAGCACCATACGAAGGATTAACTGTAGAGTTTTGTAATAAAGTAGGTGCACAATATATTTTACGTGGTTTGCGAAACATGAGCGATTTTGATTATGAAAAAAATATTGCGCAAATGAATAAATTGGTAAATGCTGATGTAGAAACTATTTTTTTAATGTGTGATCCGGCATATACACCTATTAGCAGTAGTGTTGTTCGTGATTTAATACGTAATGGTGGTAATGCTGCTCCGTATATTCCTAAAGAAGTAGTGTTATAAAAATGTAAAATTGGATTAAATATACTTCATTAAAATTTTTACTTGTTAATTTCATAAGCCAATGAAAATTGAATTATTTGTTACAAGAAATGGGTAGGTGTATGTTAGGATTTATACTCAAATATGCGAATAAAAAAATTTTGCTTTAGTCAATTTTCACTTAAATTGCACGCATTAAATACGCAACAAGTAAAGTACAAACTTGTTTTTTACAGTTTTATTTATTGAATGAAATATCAAATGGAAATGCCTGAATACAATACATCTCGAGGCTTAATGCAAATTTCTGAATACGGAAGAAATATCCAAAAAATGGTAGAGGTAGCCGTAGCAGAGCAAGACAAAGAAAAGCGCAACCGAATGGCACGTGCAATTGTTCAACTAATGGGAATATTAAACCCTCACTTGCGCGATTCTGCAGATTATAAACACAAGCTTTGGGATCATTTGTTTGTAATTAGTGATTTTAAACTGGATGTTGATTCTCCTTATCCTATTCCAACACGTGAAAGTTTAGCTGCAAAGCCCGAGAGCATTGAATATCCTCAGAAAAAAATAAGGTATCGTTTTTATGGCAAAAACATAGAGAAGATGATTAATGAGGCTGCTAATATGGAAGATGGTGCAACCAAATCCGGTTTTATTAATTTAATTGGTTCGTTCATGAAACAATCGTGCAAAAGTTGGAATGAAGAGCAACTTAGTGACGAAGAAATACTGAATCATTTGGAGTTGTTAAGTGAAGGAAAAATTCAGGTGAATATGCACAGTGATGTTCAGTTTAACGCACTTCAGGGCAGAAATCGTAATCAGAACAATAATAATTTTAGAAGCAACAATAATAATAACAACAACCGAAATTTTCGTAATGGAAACGGAGGCAGCTCAAATCGCCATAAAAATAATCGAAATAATAACTTCAGAAATAAAAGAGGATAACGTTATATTTTACTTTTCATAATACGAGTAATTGAAACTTGCAATTTCTTAATATCATAATGCAATGACCGAATCGAAAGAATATAATTTTAAAACTATTGAACAATATTGGCAACAAAAGTGGAACGAAAATGCTAATTATAAAGTAGCAGAGCAAACCGATAAACCTAAGTGTTATGTATTGGATATGTTTCCATACCCAAGTGGTGCAGGTCTGCACGTAGGGCATCCTTTAGGATATATTGCATCTGATATTTATTCTCGTTTCAAGCGTTTAAAAGGGTACAACGTTTTGCATCCGATGGGGTTTGATTCATTTGGATTGCCGGCAGAACAATATGCAATACAAACCGGTCAGCATCCTGCAATAACAACCGAGCAGAACATTGCAAGATACCGTGAGCAATTGGGTAAAATAGGATTTAGTTACGATTGGAGTAGAGAGGTACAAACATCGTCTCCTGAATATTACAAATGGACACAATGGATTTTTATCCAACTATATAATTCTTGGTACAACCCTGTTACAAACAAAGCAGAATCAATTGATACACTTAAAGAATTACTTTCTCAAAAGGGATTTTCCGGCACAGATGATACAATATTAACAGGTGGTAACGAATTGGAGTTTCCTCCTTTTACT
>JACFNJ010000044.1:6824-14117 GCA_019454865.1 Bacteroidia bacterium | reverse complement strand
AATTCCATCACCATCTGTATCCGGGCATCCATGTATTTTAGGATCTCCTACTTCATTAGGGCATTGGTCTTCATTATCCGGTACTCCGTCTTTATCTGCATCCGGACATCCTTTAGCATTAGGAGAACCAGCAACGGAAGGACATTTATCTAAATAATCAGGTACTCCATCTCCATCCTTATCTACAGGGCAACCATTTTTATCAACTTCTACATTTGGAGGTGTTCCTGCACATTTATCTTTCTTATCACTTACACCATCTCCATCACTATCTGCGCTTTGTCCTAAATTGAAGTTTAAACCAACACTATGTAATAACCAAGCATCATTTTTGTCGCCAGCTTTTAACAAGTCGCGAGTATCATCAGTCATGTAACCATAAGTCAATTGGTAGAAAATTGCAACGTTATCCGTAATCATGAAATTTAAACCTGCGCCTGCATTTGCACTCATATTCCAACCTTCATTGGTTTTGTAACCAAAGTGTTGCTCAACTCCATAACCCAATAACAAGTATGGACGAATTACACTATTCTCTTCTATCAAATAGCCGTTAGCAAGTTTATAACGAAACTGTGCATTAAGGTTATAATAATCCTTTGATTTAAAAATCTGCATCTTCTTTTTAGTATCATAAATACCAAGAGAACCATAAGAAGCCATAAATGTTAAATCAAACGAACGAGATAAATAACGTGATAGGTATAAGCTTGCCTGTCCATTATTCTTTAAATTGTACGTTTCAAAATTTAAGAAATCGTTTTTATGATCTCCTGCATACTGGCTGGTACCGTACGAAGCACCTAACCCCCATTTTTTGTCTGCACTTTGGGAATAAGCACTTGAAATTCCAAATGCTAATGCAAAAATAAGTAAGTAATTTTTCATATGTTTTGTTATTATTAAGGGAAATGCAAATTTAAATTGGTTTAATCCATTCTCCATATAGTTTTTATATTAAGTGTTGTTCTTTAAAACAAACAAACGAATTTTAAATATACAGCTAAACAAAGTTAATATTAAAAACCAATTAAATACAGAATTAAATAAAAAAGCCCATAACTTTATTAAAGCTATGGGCAGAGAAATTTTAATAAAATCAAACAATCGTAATAAAGATTGTTATAAAATTATTTCAGTTTAAGTTTCGATTAATTGTTGTTGTTACGCTCAATTGCTTCATTTACCTTTAAGGTACGTTGAGCAACTTCGGTATTGTTTAATCCGTTAATTGCATTTGTAGCTTCTGTGCTATTTGGCATTTCTACAAATCCAAAACCTTTACTTCTACCGGTAAACTTGTCTGTAATAATTCTTACAGAGGTTACTTCACCATAGGCTGTAAAAATGTTTTTTAAATCATTCTCGCTCATTTTGTATGCGAGATTTCCAATGTAAATTTTCATATATATTTTTAAAATATGCTACGAATATGCTATAATTCTTTTTGTTTCCAACATTTATTTTTTTACTACAATTTCAAATTCCATCTTTAAGACCTAACAACATTGCATCCATACTTCAATTTTTTTTCTAAAATCAGGAACTAAAATTTGGTAAATTCTTTAAAAAACAAATTGACGTTTACTGCTATTTATGATTTTTTTCAATTTATAATGTTTTTAAATAATATAACTTCAAAAAAACAAAATATTCAAATCAAAAATTACTCAATGATAACCAACAAAATAAACTTTAAAAATCAAGCAAAAATCGGATAAATAATTTTATTTTCTTCAGTATAAAAATAAGTGTAAAACATATTGTGTTTAAAGACTTGAATTAATAATTAATTGTTTAATATTGCACGGCTTTTAAAGTACATTTTATGTCAGATTCTATCGATTATTACGCATTAATTATTCAATTATTGGTTGCATTGGGATTTGTAGTTACAACAATGGTTGTTACACACACAATTGGACCTAAGCGAAAAACAAAAGATAAACTTGAAAATTTTGAGTGCGGTATTGAATCGCAAGGAAATGCCAGAATTCCTTTCTCTATCAAATATTTTTTAGTAGCTATTTTATTTGTAATGTTTGATGTAGAAGTAATTTTTATGTACCCATGGGCAGTAAATTTTAAAGCACTTGGAGCCATTGGTTTTATTGAAATGTTAATTTTTATGGGAACTCTATTAATAGGCTTTTTATATATACTTAAAAAAGGCGCATTAAAATGGGAGTAATCTTAATAAACTATTAAAATTAGTAAAAAGAAGAAAATTAAATGTCATCAACAGAAATAACTATAACAAATGCACCTCCGGGGTTAGAAGGACCCGGTTACTTTGTAACCAACTTAGATAAAGTAATTGGCATGGCACGGTCAAATTCATTATGGCCGCTTCCTTTTGCTACATCGTGCTGTGGTATTGAATTTATGGCTACAATGGGTAGTAATTATGATTTGGCTAGATTTGGTTCTGAACGTATGAGCTTTTCGCCTCGCCAGGCCGATTTATTAATAATTGCCGGAACAATTGCAAAAAAATTAGGACCTGTATTACGTCAAATATATTTACAAATGGCTGAGCCCCGTTGGGTACTTGCTGTAGGAGCCTGCGCCAGTACTGGTGGCATTTTTGACTCATATAGTGTATTACAAGGTGTAGATAAAATTATTCCGGTAGATGTGTATGTGCCGGGTTGTCCACCAAGACCGGAACAAGTAACCAGAGCAAATTTTAGAAGGAATAATGCGAATTCAGGAATTAGTAAAAAATGAGCCATTGCGTAGAAGAAACGGTGAAGAATATAAAGCATTAATGGCACAATACGGTATTCAATAAAGGTATGACTAAGGAAATAAACAATACATACATACTTGAGAAACTACATACGCAATTCGGAAACGAAATAATTTCATCTGAAGAACCGTATGGAATGTTAACTATTACAGTAAAGCCAAATGCTGCTTACACAATATTAAGTTGGTTTAAAAATGACAAGGAAATTCAAGCCACTTTCTTAACAGATGTTTGTGGTGCCCATTTCCCTGATTTACCCGGTCAAGAGTTTTGTGTAATTTATCATATACATTCTTTAGTAAATAATATTCGTATAAGAGTTAAAGCATTTCTTTCAGGTAATTCACCTTCAATTCCAAGTATCACAAATTTGTTTCCTGCTGCTAATTGGCAAGAACGTGAAACGTATGATTTCTATGGTATTTTGTTTGAAGGGCATCCTAATCTTACACGAATTATGAATGTTGATGAAATGGATTATTTCCCATTACGCAAAGAATATCCATTGGAAGACGGAACCCGCACCGATAAAGAAGATAAATATTTTGGACGATAAAACATTACCGGAAAATGAATAGTGAATTTGATGATAAAACAATTGAAAGGGTTGAAGAAAAACAATACACAACACTAAATTTAGGTCCTACGCATCCGGCTACACATGGTATTTTCCAAAATATCCTTACAATGGATGGTGAAATAATTGTAGATGCTGAACAAACCCTTGGCTATATTCACAGAGCATTTGAAAAAATTGCTGAACACAGAGCTTACTACCAAATAACCCCATTAACAGATAGACTTAATTACTGCTCAGCCCCAATAAATAATATGGGCTGGCACATGACAGTAGAAAAACTTATAGGTGTAGAGATACCCAAAAGAGCACAATACATGCGAGTAATTATTATGGAACTTGCACGTATTGCTGACCACTTGGTTTGTAACTCTGTAATAGGTGTAGATTGTGGTGCACTTACCGGATTTACATACATGTTTCAATGGCGTGAAAAAATTTACGACATTTATGAGCATATATGCGGTGCACGTCTTACTTCTAACATTGGCAGAATTGGGGGATTAGAACGTGATTTCAGTAACGAAGTTTATAAAAAAATAAAAGAATTTTTAGTAGAATTCCCGAAAATATTCAATGAATTTATTGCACTCCTTGAACGCAATAGAATATTTTATGACAGAACAGTAGATACCGGAGCAATAAGTGCTGAACGTGCCTTGCAATACGGATTTACCGGCCCCAATTTACGCGCTGCCGGAGTTGATTACGATGTTCGTGTAATGAATCCATATAGCTCGTATGAAGATTTTGAATTTGACATACCTATTGGTGTTAAAGGCGACACATACGATAGATTTATGGTACGTCAGAATGAAATTTGGCAAAGCCTTCGAATCATCCAACAAGCATTGGATAATATGCCACAAGGTAAATGGTATGCAGATGTACCCGATTTTTATCTGCCACCTAAAGAAGATGTATATACAAAAATGGAAGCCATGATTTCGCACTTTAAGGTAATTTATGGCGAAACCAATATACCAAAAGGAGAATTATATAATGCCGTAGAAGGTGGAAATGGAGAATTAGGATTTTATGTTATTAGCGATGGTGGACGAGCTCCATTCCGCTTACATTTCCGCAGACCATGTTTTATTTATTACCAAGCATATACCGAAATGATAAAAGGCGGAATGCTTAGTGATGCAATTGTAACATTAAGTAGCCTTAACGTAATAGCCGGAGAATTAGATGCCTAAAAACAACATTAGAAAAAACACAATAGTTAAAAATATAAATTAACTCCAAAACAAGATGAGTGAAATTAAATTTAGTACAGAAGCAGAAAGTTTAATTCAGAATATACTGAAACGTTATCCTAATGACAGAAAAAAATCAGTATTAATTCCTGCATTACACATTGCACAAGCTGAATTTGACGGATGGCTTAGTGTACCTGTAATGGACAAAGTAGCCGAAATGCTTGAGCTAAAACCAATAGAAGTATATGAAGTAGCTTCGTTTTATACAATGTTCAATTTAAATCCTGTTGGTAAATGTGTAATAGAAGTATGCAGAACAAGCAGCTGTTGGCTTCGTGGTGCTAATGATATAGTAGCTTATATTGAAAAGAAATTGAATATAAAAAATGGAGAAACTACAAAAGATGGCAAGTTTACACTCCGAACTGTTGAGTGCTTAGGAAGTTGCGGAACAGCACCAATGCTCCAAATTGGTGAAAAATTTCATGAAAATTTAACCTTTGAAAAAGTAGATGAAATTTTAAACACACACCAAAACTTAGAAAAACATTGCACTTATTTGGATGCAACTACATTTAGAAAAAACTAAGAGATTATGGGACGCAAAATTTTATTAGAACATATAAACGTACCCGGAATTAATAGCTACGATGTATATCGAAGCAAAGGTGGATACGCCTCCGTTGAAAAGGCTATTAAAACCATGAAACCGGAAGATATTACCGAAGAAGTAAAAAAATCGGGATTACGTGGGCGTGGAGGAGCTGGTTTCCCAACCGGAATGAAATGGAGTTTTTTAGCCAAACCGGAAGGCAAACCACGTTATTTAGTTTGCAATGCCGATGAAAGTGAACCCGGAACTTTTAAAGATCGTTACTTAATGGAACACATTCCGCATATTTTAATTGAAGGAATGATTACTTCCAGCTATGCCTTGGGTGTTAATACCGCATATATCTATATACGTGGAGAATACTTTTATTTAGTACGCATATTAGAAAAAGCCATTGCAGAAGCTTATGCAAATGGTTGGTTAGGCAAAAATATTTTAGGCTCTGATTTCAACTTGGATTTATACGTTCATCCGGGCGCAGGCGCATATATATGTGGTGAAGAAACTGCATTATTAGAGTCGTTAGAAGGTAAACGCGGAAACCCAAGAATAAAACCACCTTTTCCAGCAGTAGCTGGATTATATGGCTGCCCTACTGTTGTAAATAATGTAGAAACCATTGCAACCGTTGGACCAATTGTAAATATGGGTGGAGATGAATATGCAAAAATTGGTGTTGGTCGTTCAACAGGAACAAAATTAATATCAGCATCCGGTCATATAAAAAAACCCGGTGTGTATGAAATTGAAATGGGAGTAACAGTTGAAGATTTTATTTACAGTGATGAATATTGCGGAGGTATATTAAATGACAAAAAGCTGAAAGCGGTGGTTGCCGGAGGTTCATCAGTACCTATTTTACCTGCACATTTAATACTTAATACGGCCAATGGTGAAAAACGATTGATGACTTATGAAAGCTTGTCAGATGGAGGATTTGCAACCGGTACTATGTTAGGTTCAGGCGGGTTTATAGTGATGGATGAAAGTACTAACATTGTAAAAAATCTATTTACATTCACTCGTTTTTACCGTCATGAAAGCTGTGGGCAATGTAGCCCATGCCGCGAAGGTACAGCATGGATGGAGAAAATTCTTGCAAAAATATTAGGAGGAAAAGGAGAGGAAAAAGACGTGGATTTGCTTTGGGATGTACAACGAAGAATAGAAGGAAATACGATTTGCCCATTAGGTGATGCTGCTGCATGGCCTGTGGCAAGTGCTATACGTCATTTCCGTAATGAGTTTGAAGATTTTGTACGAAATCCTGCAAACCAACAGGATATTAAATATTATTTTCATTGCAATAACATTGATTCTGCTGCAGCATATAGTAGTATATAATTAACATGAATCTGCTTGAACAACATAAAACTGAAATCACAAACCTTTGTAAACAATACATGGTACAAGAGTTGTATGCATTTGGTTCTGTGTTAAACGAAAACAGATTTAATGAACAAAGCGATATTGATTTAATTGTTAAGTTTAACAATGATGTTGATATTATAGACTATGTAGATTTGTTCTTTGGTTTGATAGAAAATTTAGAGCGTGTATTTAAACGTAAAGTTGATTTGTACACTTTAAATCCTATAGAAAACCGCTTTTTAAGAGAAAACATTGAAAGTACAAAACAAATTGTTTATGCAGCATAATCGAGTAGTTGTTTTGTTGGAAGATATTGCAATTGTTGCGCTTGTTGGGGTAGTCTTCACAAACAAATATAAATCAAGAAAGAGAATAAAATATTGCTAACGATAAGAAGAAAGCAAATTGTAATAGATTAGAAAAACAAATTATGGCTAAAGTTACCATAGACGGAATACAAATAGAAGTGCCAGAAGGCACAACCATTTTGAACGCAGCTCGCATGATAGGACCTGAAGTAGCTCCTCCTACCATGTGTTATTATAGTAAAATAAAAGATTCAGGAGGATTCTGCCGCTCATGTTTAGTTGAAGTAACTAAAGGAAGTGAGAAAGACCCTCGCCCTATGCCAAAATTAGTTGCAAGCTGCCGAACCACTGTAATGGACGGAATGGAAGTAGGAAACAATACCTCTGCCAAAGTAAAAGATGCCCGTGCGGGTGTTGTTGAATTTTTATTGCTTAACCACCCATTAGATTGCCCAATTTGTGATCAG
>JACFNJ010000044.1:3334-6814 GCA_019454865.1 Bacteroidia bacterium | reverse complement strand
GAGTGTAATTTACAAGACCTATCCTACGAACACGGAAACTATAAAACACGTACCGACTTTGTTAGAAGAACTTTTGATGTAATAGATATTGGCGATAAAATAAAACTACACATGAATAGATGCATCATGTGTTATCGCTGTGTGAAGTTAGCAGATCAAATTACTGAAGGTCGTGTGCATGGGGTACTTTATCGCGGTGATCATGCTGAGATTTCAACCTATATAGAAAAAGCAATTGATAATGATTTTTCAGGTAATGTAATTGATGTTTGTCCGGTTGGAGCATTAACGGATATGACATTCCGTTTTAAAAGTCGCGTGTGGTTTACTAAGCCGGTAGATGCACACAGAGATTGTGAAACAGAAAATTGCAAAGGCAAAGTAACCTTGTGGTACCAAGGCGATGAAGTTTTACGTGTAACCGGTAGAAAAGACGAATGGAATGAAGTAGAAGATTTTATTTGCAATACATGCAGGTATGAGAAAAAGAAAACTAGCGATTGGGTAATTGAAGGACCTAAAAAAATACATCGCCATTCTGTTATCTCAGCCAACCATTATATGAACCTGGTAAAACCAAAAGAACTAACCATTAACAACATTAAAAAAATTACGGAATAATGGATTGGATATTATTAGCTGAAAAAGCAATTTTAGTAGTTATAATTTTTGTTATTAGCTTAGGCATTGCAGCTTATTCAACTTATGGTGAGCGTAAAATTGCAGCTCTTTTACAAGACCGTGTAGGACCAAACAGAGCAGGACCTTGGGGCTTATTACAACCTTTAGCTGATGGTGTAAAGTTTTTTACCAAAGAAGAAATTATCCCTACTGCATCGGATAAATTTTTGTTCATTATAGGTCCAAGTTTATTTATGGTAACTGCACTAATGACAAGTGCAATAATACCGTGGGGCAAATCTTTCTATTTTGGCGACCACGAATTTAGCTTACAAGTAGCAGATTTAAATGTAGGAATATTATACCTTTTTGCAGTAGTATCAATTGGAGGCTATGGAATAATGATTGGTGGGTGGGCATCTAATAATAAATATTCATTACTCGGTGCATTGCGTGCTTCATCACAAATGATTAGTTATGAATTATCAATGGGAATGAGTTTAATTGCTCTTTTATTAATAAGCAACTCATTAAGTGTACGCGATATTGTAGATGGGCAAGCAGGCGATGGAAACATGTGGAATGTAGTTAGACAACCATTAGGATTTTTAATCTTTTTAATTTGTGCGTTTGCCGAAGCTAATCGTGCTCCATTTGATTTACCCGAAACAGAAAGCGAATTAGTAGGAGGCTATCATACCGAATACAGCTCAATGAAATTAGGATTGTTCCTCTTTGCAGAATACATCAATATGTTTGTTTCTTCTGCAATTATTGCAAGCTTATATTTTGGGGGCTATCACTTTCCTGGCATTGATAGTTTAAATTTATCGCCTAATATAGCAGCAATAGTAAGTGTTGCAGTATTATTTGCTAAAATTATTTTCTTCATTTTCTTTTTCATGTGGGTACGATGGACATTGCCACGTTTCCGATTTGATCAACTAATGAATTTAGGTTGGAAAGTGCTTATACCACTTTCTATAATAAATATTTTATTAACCGGAGGTTGGCTTACATTTTTTGGAAATTAAACCAATCCTAAAAAACAGAATTGTTATGCAATTAACCAATAGATCAAAAGTAGTAGCAAAACATGAATTAAACTGGATAGAGCGCATGTATCTACCTGCGATATTTTCAGGTTTGATAATAACATTTAAACATCTTTTCAGAAAAGAAGCTACCGTAAGATATCCGGAACAAAATAGAGACATTGCTCCGGTATATAGAGGGCAACACGTATTAAAGCGTGATGACCAAGGAAGAGAAAACTGTGTTGCATGTGGTTTATGCGCACTCTCCTGCCCTGCCGAAGCAATTACTATAGAGGCAGCAGAAAGAAAAAAAGGCGAAGAACATTTATACAAAAGAGAAAAATATGCAGCCAAGTATGAAATAAATATGTTGCGCTGTATTTATTGCGGGTTATGCGAAGAAGCTTGCCCGGAAGATGCTATTTACCTAACCGATAAAATTGTTCCTCCATCCTATACCCGCAATACTTTAATCTATGGAAAAGATATGCTGTTAGAAAAAATAGATGCAAACGGTAGAGTGGACATTTCAAAAAGAAAGAAAAACTATGAAATGGAAGGCGAACCAAAGAAACCAATTGAATTAAAAACACAACACCAAAAATAATATTACAATAGATATATGAACTTTTATTTATTTCTAATACTATCGGCATTAACATTACTAAGTGCGCTGGTTGTAGTTTTTTCACGAAACCCAATGTATAGCGTACTTTCATTAATTGTTTGCTTTTTTACAATAGCTGCACATTACATTATGCTTAAAGCTCAGTTCTTGGCTATTGTGCATCTTATTGTTTATGCAGGTGCAATTATGGTGTTATTCCTATTTGTGGTAATGTTATTAAATCTTAATAAACAAAATGAAGTACACAAAACAAATATGGTAAAAGTAGCTGCAGTAATTACAGGAGGTTTACTGTTTTTAGTATTAATAGCATCTGTTCGTACTACTGAACTTTCAGCATTTACTTTACCTACCAATAACGAAATTGGTTACGTACAACAAGTAGGTCAAAAATTATTTAATGAATTTTTACTTCCATTTGAAATTTCATCGGTGCTGTTTTTATCAGCAATGATTGGAAGTGTAGTATTATCAAAAAAATAAAATCATGGAAAATACAATTATAGCTTCATCTCAAAATTGGTATATCGTACTTAGTTTATTATTATTCTGTATTGGTGTAATGGGAGTATTATTCCGCAGAAATGCTATAGTAATTCTAATGTGTGTTGAGTTAATGCTAAACTCAGTAAACTTATTGTTAGTTACATTTTCTTCATTTAATGAAAGTAATGACGGACAAGTGTTCGTATTTTTTATCATGGTAGTGGCAGCTGCAGAAGTAGCAGTAGGATTAGCATTACTTATGAGTGTATATAGAAACATAGCAAGTACGGATATAAATGTACTAAGTAAACTGAAACATTAATAAAGCAGAAAACTAAAGGTAAATGAATACAGATATCATACAAGATTTCGCAATGGTAAATCCGGCATTATTAGTTCCACTATTGCCATTAATTGGATTTTTACTAAATGGAATATTTGGGAAATACATGCCCAAAATGATTACCGGATGGATAGCAACACTTACTGTTGCAATTTCATTTGTATTGTCATTTTATATCTTCTCAATTTCCAATGCTAATACCAATCTTTCGATTGAATTATTTGATTGGTTTATTTTCAACAACCTATCGGTATCATTTGGATTATTAATTGATCCATTAACCATAACCATGATGCTTGTAGTAACCGGAGTTGGTGCTTTAATACACTTATACAGTATTGGCTATATGCACGATGACGATGGCT
>JACFNJ010000044.1:0-3324 GCA_019454865.1 Bacteroidia bacterium | reverse complement strand
CGATTTTTTACCTACCTAAATTTATTCATCTTCTTTATGTTGCTACTTATTATGGGAAGCAACTATTTAATAATGTTTATCGGTTGGGAAGGTGTAGGATTATGTTCGTACTTGTTGATTGGATTTTGGTTTAAGAATAACAACTACAACGATGCAGGCAAAAAAGCATTCATTATGAATAGAATTGGTGATATGGGATTTATGTTAGGAATGTTTTTTATGCTATTTTATTTCGGCAGTTTAGATTTTGGAACAGTAGCAGCCGAAGCTCAAAATCAAACTGTAAATAGCACAATATTAGTAGTTACTACCTTATTACTTTTTGTAGGTGCAACCGGAAAATCAGCACAAATACCTTTATACACTTGGCTACCTGATGCAATGGCCGGACCTACTCCGGTATCTGCATTAATACACGCAGCTACAATGGTTACAGCTGGTATTTATATGATTGTACGAAGTAATGTATTATTTGCTATGGCACCTGCTACGCTTACTGTAATCCTGATAGTAGGCACAATAACATCAGTATTTGCAGCATGTATAGGGTTATTGCAAAATGACATTAAAAAAGTATTAGCATACTCTACAGTATCACAATTGGGGTTAATGTTTGCTGCATTAGGTTTAGGTGCATTTACAAGTGGCATGTTTCATGTTGTTACACATGCTTTCTTTAAAGCTCTTTTATTCTTGGGTTCAGGTAGTGTAATTCATGCGCTACATGGCGAACAAGATATTCGTAAAATGGGTGGATTAAGCAAACCTATCAAAATTACTTTTATTACTTTCTTAATTGGTTCATTAGCTATATCGGGTGTTTTTCCGTTTGCAGGATTCTTTAGTAAGGATGAAATACTTGGAAAAGCATTTGAAAACAATATCGGGTTATGGGCAATTTTATCATTCAGCTCATTACTCACTGCATTTTATATGTTCCGATTAGTTTACTTAACTTTTAGCAACGAATACCGCGGAAGTAACGAAACCAAGAAACACATACACGAAAGCCCTGCTACAATGGCAATCCCTTTAATAATTTTAGCAATACTTTCTGTTATTGGTGGATTTATGGGATTACCAAAAGGACTTGGATTTACGCATGTATTTGATAATTATTTAAGTTCGGTTGTGGATGAATCAAAACAATACTTAACTGAAGCTCATCACACATCCCATGTTATGGAATATCTATTAATAGGCATTGCATTAGCTGGTGCTATTATTATGATTCTTTTTGCAAGACATAAATACGTTACTCAAAAACAATTACCGGTAGCCGACAATGAATTAACCGGAATAAATAAAGTAATAAGTAACAAATTTTATGTGGATGAGTGGTATGATAAATTAATTGTAAAACCTATTATGGTAATGAGTGATTTATTCTTAGTGTTGATAGATAAATTAATAATTGACCTGGTTGTAAATGCAACAGCCTGGATAGTTTCCACAACCGGAAAAACCGTTCGATTGATTCAAAACGGCAATACCGGATTTTATGTGTTTGCTATGGTAATTGGCATGATGGTATTATTCTTAATTCGATTGATTTTATAATGATGACGCTTCTTATACTCTTATTTCCTTTATTAGGTTCATTGCTGGTATATGGTATCGGCAATCAATTAGCATCACGTGTTGCATTAGCTGCATCACTAATACAGTTGGGTATAACTGCATTTGTTTATACGCAATTTAAAGCACAAGGAGCTGATGCATTTTATATTTTCCAAGAATGGATTAGTAACCCCAAAGTTAGTTTTCATGTAGGTATTGATGGGTTAACTTTGGTAATGCTTGCTTTAACAAACTTCTTAACACCACTAATAATTCTAAGCGCATTTAATCGTGCAATCCATACTCCAAAAACATATTTTGCTTTAATTCTACTAATGCAGTTTGCCTTAAATGGCGTGTTTATGGCTTATGATGGATTATTGTATTATATCTTTTGGGAATTAGCATTAATCCCAATTTACTTTATAGCATTAGGTTGGGGAGGTGCAAATAAAGTTCGTATTACAATTAAATTCTTTATTTACACAATGGGGGGTAGTTTGTTAATGTTGTTTGGATTTATTTCATTGTATTTTTTAAGTTCTACTTCAAGTTTTAATATTCAAGATTTATATAATGCCAATATCTGCGAATGTAATCAAGGCTGGTTATTCTGGATGTTCTTTATTGCATTTGCTATAAAAATCCCAATCATTCCATTTCATACCTGGCAGGCAGATACATACAGCGTAGCTCCTACACAAGGTACAATGCTATTAAGCGGTATAATGCTTAAAATGGGAACTTATAGCTTAATTCGCTGGCTATTGCCTATACTTCCGGCTGGTATTGCCGCTTGGGGTCCTTTGGCAATTACCTTGTCTGTTGCAGGAATTGTTTATGCATCTATAATTGCAATTATGCATAATGATTTAAAAAAGCTTTTTGCTTATTCATCACTTGCTCACGTAGGCTTAATTGCAGCCGGAATTTTTGCACTAAATAATGAAGGAATGCAAGGCAGTGTTGTGCAAATGTTTGCTCATGGTGTAAATATCATCGGATTATTTTTCTGTGCAGATATTATTATTAATCGTACACAAACTACTTCTATAAGCAGTTTAGGTGGAATACGAAATGTTGCTCCACGTTTTAATACATTCTTTGTTATTATAGTTTTAGCTTCCGTAGCTTTACCGCTTACAAATGGTTTTATTGGTGAGTTTTTGTTGTTGTTTGGTGTTTATAAATACAACACTTGGTTGGCTGTATTTGCAGTACTTACCATTATTTTAAGTGCTACTTATATGTTGCGTATGTTGCAAAATACTATGTATGGCAACACCAACGAATTAACTCAAAGTTTTACTGACCTTAACTGGAGTGAAAGTATTGTGCTGGGAGTAATTGCTGTAACAATTATTGTAATGGGAATTTATCCAAAACCCCTGTTTGACCTGGCACAACCAACAATTGAAATTATTTTAAACAAAGCCTTAGCAAAATAATAACGGAAATAATATGAATACTTTACTATATACATCTTGTTTAGGATTAATTTGTATGGTTGCTGAGATTTTAAATCTCCGCAAAATATTAGTACCAATAATAGTTGTAGGGTTAGCTGCAATATTTTTTATAAATATTCACGATTGGGGAACTAATCCTATTGCATCAATCGGAGGCATTCATCTTGACCACATGGTTCGAATTGATAATTTCTCCATTGCTTTTTCAAGTTTGGCAATTGGCATAAGCATTTTACTATTTATACTTTCAGCAAATTATTATGCTAATGACCAAGACCATATCAGCGATTATCTT
>JACFNJ010000306.1 GCA_019454865.1 Bacteroidia bacterium | reverse complement strand
ACAACAGTAGAAAGTTGTATGTTTAAAAAACAATTGCCAATAGTTACCGGCAACGAGTTAATTCCAAACATAATTCACACCATGAGTAGCGGTAGATTAGGCATTGCTGTTGTAGTGGATAAAAATAAAATAAAAGGCATTATTACGGATGGTGATTTGCGTAGAGCCATGAACTCACATACCGAAAAATTCTTTTCATTAAAAGCTAAAGATATAATGACCGAGAGGCCAAAAACCATAGCAAAAGAAATGAAAATGGCAGAAGCAGAAGATATAATGAACAAATACAAAATAACTTCATTATTAGTAGCCGATAAAAAAGGAAAATTAGAAGGCGTAGTTCAAATTTATAGCATTAATAGCAACTAATGATTATTCAATTATCCTTCTTTCTGCTTACCAAATTAATTCCGTTAGGAATTGCATTTGTGATATTTTATTGGTTGCGTGAGAATGGTTCAAAAAAACTAGGAATAAGTATTTTTGCATTAACAATTGCATGGGCTTTGTTTTCGTCATACACCGATTTCAGACCCTTAAAATATTATTATAAAAACACATTTACAAATCATACCGGAATTCCATTTCCGGCATCGGGTGAAATTATTTATACCTACTATACATATCCGGATTTAGAAGACGAATACATTGTAACTACATTATTTCAAACTAACCAGCAAGACTTTGATGCAATACTTAAAACAATAAAAGAAAATCCATATTTCGACCACGATACAGCTCAATTCAAATTTCGCTTAGACGAGGAAGGCAGAGAATTTCACGAAAAAGATTTTACCGAGAGATATACAATTATCCAACGACAAAACTTATCCGTATTTACAGTAAGTCTTAATCCCAAATTGCGTCTGATACATTACAACAGAAACAATTGGTAAAAAGCTATAGAAAATAATATTACACGAAACACTACTTTCGCACCATGAATTTATTTGAACAAATAAAAAACAATACATTCCTTTTATCCGGGCCATGCATTATTGAAAACGAATACATGGTAATGCACCTTGCAGAAAATATTGCAAAAATAGCTGATGAATTAAATTTAACTTATGTATTTAAAGCATCATTTGATAAAGCAAATCGCACATCGGTTCAAAGCTACAGAGGACACGGACTTAATGAAGGATTAAGAATTTTACAAAAAGTAAAAGATACATTTAACCTACCAGTAACTACGGATGTACACGAAAGTTGGCAAGCCAAAGAAGTAGCAACTGTGGTGGATGTATTGCAAATACCTGCTTTCTTATGTCGTCAAACGGATTTATTAGTGGAATGTGGTAAAACAAACCGCATTGTTAATATTAAAAAAGCGCAATTCTTATCAGGCTTTGACATGGCTCATGCTGTTAAAAAAGTGGAAAGTACGGGCAACAAACAAATTATACTTACTGAAAGAGGAACCATGTTTGGATACAACAATTTAGTAGTTGATTTTCGCAACCTAATTGATATGAAAACCTTTGGATATCCGGTTTGTATGGATGTAACACACAGCACACAAAAACCCGGTGGAATGGGTGGTGCAAGTGGTGGAAACAGAGAATA
>JACFNJ010000043.1 GCA_019454865.1 Bacteroidia bacterium | reverse complement strand
AAGAACTAAATACCTATGACCTTCCTAAATTAGTGCAACGCATTCAACATTACCGAATTTACAGTAACAGTAATTACGCAATAGGCAATGGCTTTATTGATTTCTTAATTGGGATTCAACAAAACATACGCAGAGAATTTACTCATCCTACATTACCAAGCCAGGCAGGTATGTTTATGCGGCTAAATACTTTGAATTATAGCTTTCGATACAATGCTCCAAAATTTTTGAATACCGAACTTACGATTGGAATAAATGGAATGCTACAAAATAATAAAAACTTAGATGCCACAGATTTTCCAATTCCTGATTATAAACTATATGATGGTGGTGCGTTTATCTATGCTAAATGGAAATATAAAAAATTAACCCTAAGCGGTGGTTTAAGATATGATATGCGCTTTGTTACATGGGATGATTTTTATGTAAGAGTAAATCCTAATACAGGATTTAGCCATCAAGTAACAAGTTCAACAAATGCCTCTCTTCAGTTTGCTTCATTTAACAACACGTATAATGGACTAAGCGGAAGTTTTGGAGGAACAATTGAGCTTACTAAAAATATTAACCTGAAAGCAAATTTAGGAAGAGCCTACAGAGCACCAACCATTACAGAAATTGGCAGTAATGGACTTGACCCCGGTGCACATATCATTTATTTAGGCAACCGTAATTTTAAACCAGAGTTTTCATTACAAGGAGATATTGGAATTAATCTAAAAAATAAAATATTCATATTGGATGCAAATGTTTTTAATAACTCCATTGAAAATTATATTTATATGGAAACTATAGCGGATGTAAACGGAAATCCACTATTAGACAATCAAGGCAACAGAACTTTAAAGTACCAACAAGCATCTGCACAGCTTTATGGTGGCGAAATTAGTTTATCCTACTTTCCTCAGAAAATAAAAGGCTTTAAAATATATAATAGCACGAGCATAGTATATGGCTACAATCGAAATTTAAAATATAAAAACAAAGGAATACAAGGTGAATACTTACCACTAATTCCACCTACAAATTTCATGAGCAGTATTAGCCAAGAAATTATATTAAGCAATCAGCCAATAATATTTGTACCTAAAGTTGAATTGCAATTCAATGCAACTCAAAATCGCTATTTAAGTTTAAACGGTACAGAAACGCAGACACCTGCTTACACACTGATAAACATAGGAGTAACAGCAGAGTTATTACGCAATAAGTACAATAAATTTGTTTTTACTTTTCAAGTGAATAATGTTTTTGATATTGCTTATCAATCGCATTTAAACCGATTGAAATATTTTGAATATTATACCAATTCAACAACCGGGTACTACGGAATTTTCAACATGGGAAGGAATTTTGCATTACGGACGATTTATACTTTTTAATTTATTAAAACTTCTATTCAGGGTTAAACCAACATTATCATACACCAAAACATAAATAATATTTTATACACTGTGAATTTTTCACTCTGATACCATGTAATTATATTAAATCAATTCAAATAAATGAATTTAAAAGGGAAAGAATATTTTAAACAATATATTTTAATAAAAACTTCAACACTGATTTTTGTTGTTCTCAGTCTTTCATATCCTTTAATTCTTTTCAGTAATTACCTTTACATTTTTTGCTAACTTTATATTTTAGCTCAAGTAGTATCATTAATACATTATACAAAACAAAACGGGTAGCATTGAAATTCAAATATTAAGTTCTACTTAATAATTATTAAGCGTAAAACAAAAAGCTGCCTCCTATTGAAAGCAGCTTTTTAAAAATATAAAAACAAGAAATTATTTAGCGTAATTCACTGAGCGTTTCTCGCGAATAACAGTAATTTTTATTTGCCCCGGATAAGTCATTTCTTTTTGAATCCGTTGGCTCATATCAATTGAAATTTCATCGGCTTTTTGATCGCTTACTTTTTCAGCTTCTACCATTACACGAAGTTCGCGCCCGGCTTGAATTGCATACGCTTTTTCAACACCATTATAACTCATTGCAATGTTTTCTAAATCATGTAAACGTTTCATGTAATTTTCACTATCCTCACGTCTTGCACCCGGGCGGGAACCTGATATTGCATCACAAGCTTGTACCAATGGCGATAACATAGAAGTCATTTCAATTTCGTCATGGTGCGCACCTATTGCATTTACTACTTCCGGATGTTCCTTGTATTTTTCAGCCAATTTCATACCTAACAATGCGTGTGGTGTTTCTGCATCATCATCAGGTACTTTTCCTATATCATGCAATAATCCGGCACGTTTTGCCAATTTAGTATTTAAGCCTAACTCAGCAGCCATTGTAGCGCATAAGTTAGCTACTTCACGGCTGTGTTGCAATAAGTTTTGTCCGTAGCTACTGCGGTATCGCATTCTTCCTACCATGCGTATTAATTCCGGATGCAATCCATGAATGCCCAAATCAATACAAGTACGCTCACCTATTTCTACCACTTCTTCTTCAAGCTGTTTACGAGTTTTAGCTACCACTTCTTCTATTCGGGCAGGATGTATTCTACCATCTTGCACTAAGCGATGTAAACTCAATCGAGCAATTTCTCTTCGTATTGGGTCAAAACAAGAAAGAATAATTGCTTCAGGCGTATCGTCCACAATAATTTCAACCCCTGTTGCGCTTTCCAATGCACGTATGTTGCGTCCTTCACGCCCAATTATTCTACCCTTCATTTCATCACTCTCAATATTAAAAACAGAAACTGAATTTTCAATGGCATGTTCGGCAGCAGTACGTTGAATACTGTTAAGGATTACCTTTTTAGCCTCTTTTCCCGCTGTTAGCTTAGCTTCATCTACAATGTCTTTAATATAAGTCATTGCATTGGTTCTTGCTTCACCTACTAATGTTTCCATTAATTGCTTTTTAGCTTCATCAGCCGTTAAGCCGGCAATTTTTTCAAGATGCTTTACCTGATTTTGAATTTGCTTTTCAAGTTCTTCTTTTTTCTGATTAAAAACTTCCTGCTGGCGGTGTAAAGTTTGTTTCATATTATCCAACTCAGCATCTTTACGTTGTGTGTTTTCAATCTTTTGGTTTAAACTTTGTTCCTTCTGCTTCAGTTTGTTTTCAATTTGTGCAATCTGATGATTGCGCTGACTCACTTCCTTTTCGTGTTCAGCTTTAAGTTGCAAAAACTTTTCTTTGGCTTCTAATTGGCGGTTTTTCAGTAATAGCTCCCCTTTTGCTTCTGCTTCTTTAAGCAAGGCTTCCGACTTACTTTTCAGTACATTTTGGTTCACAATATACATTACTCCCCCACCTGCCACAAGCGCTACTAACGCTACTAATACAATTGTTATCATGTGTTTAAAAATTAAAAAATAAATGTGGTTGCTTTAAGAATAATCACTTGCATTAAAGTGAAACATCTTTTAAAAGTTTTTGGATTTCCAGCAATTGCTTTTCAACTGCTTCTTCATCCGTAGCAACCATTTGTTGCAGTTTTAGTAGTTGTGTGGCTATATCAAGTATTGTCATACTTAATAAATCTTGCTTATCTTTAATTTCAAACTGACTTTGCATTATTTTCAGTTTTTCTTGGATAAGCTTAGCTGCCTGCCTCACTATTACTTCTTGCTCCGGTGTTACCTTTAAAGGGTACAACCTATCGGCAATATTTACTTTTATAGATAATTCATTTAACATTAAGCTTATTTTATTCGCTTAACAACCTTATGCACTCATCAATTTGTTTGACATAAGTGTTTAACTTTTGTTTCAACACTTTTTTGTCTTCTTTGGTTGAAGATAGCATTTCAGCAAGTTTACTAATTTTATTTTGTGTTTGTAATGTTTCGATAGTATTTTTTTGTTGCTGAATTTCAGATTTCAATATACTTTCACTTTTTTTCAACTCTTCCAATTCATGCAAAAGCTGTTTATTTTCGGCTAAAAGCTTATTAACCTTTAATTCTATTGCCTGAAAAATTAGTTTGGTTGAAGTTTTCATTTTTGAATAAACGAAGTAAGTGTTTTTAAATATTCGGAATAACCCATTACAAATGGAACATTTCTTTTACTCAATATGCTGCTTAATATCAACTCTGTAAATATATATTCAATTTTTATTTATTACGAACAGATGATGGTGCTAAATGAAATAATTCTGTTGCTTCATGTATATAGTTCGTTTGATTTGCGTTTTTTAAAGTATCATTTAAATATTTCAAAAGCACCTGTAATAGGCAATTCTATATAAGAAAAACTCCCATCCGATTTAGGGATGAGAGTTTAAAATTTTAATTTCAACAATATGAAATAGCTATCAGTTACTTACTTTCCAAGTTTAATTTTTAGGTTAGCATCTAACGTATCTAAAAATTCTTGTGTATTTAAATAGTGTTCACCATGATTCACTTTATTTCCATGAATACATACTGCCAAATCTTTTGTCATTTTACCACTTTCAACAGTCTCTATACAAACTTGCTCTAATGCATGGCAAAATTGAACCAATTCTGTATTATTATCCAGTTTACCACGAAACTCCAAGCCGCGTGTCCATGCAAATATTGAAGCGATAGGATTGGTAGAAGTAGCTTTACCAGCCTGATGATCGCGGAAATGGCGAGTAACTGTACCATGTGCTGCTTCTGCTTCCATGGTTTTTCCGTCAGGTGTTACCAAAGTTGATGTCATCAAACCTAACGAACCAAAACCTTGAGCAACTGTATCGGATTGTACATCACCATCATAGTTTTTACAAGCCCAAACAAAATTTCCATTCCATTTTAATGCAGATGCAACCATATCATCTATTAAGCGATGCTCATAAACAATGCCTGCTGCCTCAAATTTAGATTTAAATTCGTTGGTATAAATTTCTTCAAAAATATCTTTGAAACGACCATCGTATTTTTTCAAAATTGTATTTTTGGTTGATAGATATAGTGGCCATTTTTTTTGTAATGCCTGATTAAAACAAGCATGTGCAAAACCTCTAATACTTTCTTCGGTATTATACATTGCTAATGCTACACCATCGCCTTTGAAATTATATACTTCATGCTCAATTACATTTCCGTCTTCCCCTTCAAATTTTATGGTTAGTTTTCCTTTTCCTTTGGTTACAAAGTCTGTTGCACGGTATTGATCACCAAAAGCATGACGACCAATACAAATTGGTGCTGTCCAATTGGGCACTAAACGTGGTACATTTTTACAAACGATTGGCTCACGAAAAACTGTTCCATCCAAAATATTACGGATAGTACCATTTGGCGATTTCCACATTTGTTTTAACGAAAACTCTTTTACACGCGCTTCGTCAGGTGTAATGGTAGCGCATTTAATTCCTACGTTATATTTTTTAATTGCCTCTGCTGCATCTATCGTTACTTGGTCATTGGTTTCATCACGATGCTGAATTCCCAAATCGTAATACTTAATGTCTAAATCCAGATAAGGTAAAATCAATTTATCTTTAATAAATTTCCAAATAATTCTGGTCATTTCATCACCATCCAATTCTACAACCGGATTTGCTACTTTTATTTTTGTCATAGTAAAAAATTTTTCTGCAAATAAGGGGTTTTAGCAATTAAATGCCACAGTATTTTTTATTGATTTGTAATTATTCGGTATTTACTTTCTGTTATATAAATCGCGAATAGCAACACTTGCAACAGTACACCCAAAAACAGTAGGGATATAACTAATAGTTCCGGGCGAGGATTTTTTATTTCGACTTCCTACAATGGTTACTCCCATAAAATCTTGCGCTTCCTCCGGACTAAATACAACTTTTACGCCTTTCCTAATCCCAAATTTGTGCAAATATTTGCGGGTATATTTAGCAAGCCTGCAATTATAACTTGCAGAAATATCAGCAACTTTTATTTGAGTAGGATCAACTTTATTACCGGCACCCATGCTACTTACTATCGGAATTTTTCTATCCAAACAAGCTTTAATAAAAAACACCTTAGGGCTTAATGTATCGATACAATCTAATGCATAATCAAACTTGCCATTATCCAATACTTGATGTGTAAATTCATCACGAAAGTACTCGGATATTACTGTTAATTCCAATTCAGGATTAATATCTAAAAGCCTACTTGCCAATACTTCGGTTTTTAACTTTCCTTCAGTGCTACATAGTGCAGGCAATTGTCTGTTTCTATTGGTAGGATCAACCGTATCGGCATCTACATTTGTAATTTTCACGATACCTGCACGTTCAATCATTTCTGCAGCTATTCATACTACTCAGCCTAATCCAAAAATTAATACATTTGAATTTATTAATTTTTGTAATAAATCATCACCCAATAACAAGCGGGTTCTGCCCATCCACGGTTGTATCTCTTTTTTCATGTATTATCTAAACAATTGAGCAAATGTATTAAATAGGTCGGATTTAATTTCATCTGTTTCCACTTGCAATATGGATGCGGCTTGTGCATATATTTTATCAATGGTTATTGCTGCATTGTCAGTTTCTAAAAAAAAGGAATGTTTAGGCAGTATCAACAATACTTCCTTTGATTTATCACTCCACAGGTTTTTGCCAAACGATAAAATTGCACCATGTTTAATTAGCTCTTTTGCTTGTTGCACATTACCTGAAAAACCATGAAATATAAACGGAACTTTGGTTTTCTTAAGAAAAGGAATCATTTCATTGTATGCCTTTACGGTGTGTAACAATACAGGTTTTTGTAATGCACGAGCTACCTGATATTGCACTTCAAATAATTTTAGCTGTATTGCAACAGGAGTTTCTATTGCTTTATCTATACCTATTTCACCAATAGCTAAAACATTGCGTAATGTTGCATATTCAAGCAATAATTCGGATAATTCTTTTGGTGTTTGTTGCTTAATATGCCAAGGATGCAAACCTACTGAAATGGCATAAGGTAATTGTACAATCCGACTGATTGAATTCGATAAATACGCATTTCGTATTACAAACTCATTAGGCAAAGCAGGTTTCCTGTGCGAATGAATATTGATATACGAATTAGGTGAAGGAAATAACATGATGCAATATTAAATGCAAAAGCCAATAATTGAAATTTGAGATTTAAAGTTAAATTTTATGTTTTCAAGGATTGACCTATCCAAAATATTACATCACAATTTAATTACTTTAAACTCTGTTCTGCGGTTCAACTTACGTCCGCTTTCGGTTTTATTATCTGCCACGGGCTGTGTATCGCCATAGCCTTTATAACTAAGCCTGCTTGCTGCTATCCCGTTATTAATTAAGTATGTATATACAGCCTTCGCTCTATTTTGGCTTAGCTCTATATTTTTTTGTTTGATGCCTGTGTTATCGGTATGCCCACTAAGTTCTATTGAAATTGTTGCATTGGTTTTCATAAATGCTACCAACTTATCTAATTCTATTTTTGATTCATTTTTTAAATCAAACTTATCTACTTCAAAAAACACATTATTTAATACCACCTTTTCACCAACAATAATTGGTTGCAATGGCACATCCAGATTAAGCGGCTCTACAGCGCTTTGGTTTTTTAATGAAAAATTTTGCGAGTAAAACAAATAACCATCAGCGCTTACATTAAGTGCATACTCTTTATTTCCTTGCAAGCAAAACAAAAACTCTCCGGTTACTTTATTACTTACAGATTCAATTATCGTTTTTCCGGTTGCTAAATCAATTAATTCAATTCGTGCACGTAATTTTTTTAATGATTTTGCATCATACACAATACCTTTTACATAGCCTGTTTTTAATGGTCGTGCGGCTTCATGAAGTTGAAACTCGTATAAATCCAATCCACCAAATCCATCATTTCGTTCTGCTGCAATGTATGCATCTATACCATTTGCACCAATTGCTAAGCAGCGTTCATCTTTATTGGTATTTATTGGATAACCAATATTTACAGGTGTTCCCCATCTGCCATCGGGTTGTTTGCGCGTATAAAATATATCTACACCGCCCATACCCGGATGATAATCGCTGGTAAAATATAACGTGGCATCATCTTTTGCTATAAAAGGAGATTCTTCATTACCGGGTGTATTTATTTCTGTTCCTAAATTTTGAGGCGCACTCCAACGTCCTTTGTTGTATGTACTCATCCAAATATCCATGCCTCCTATCCCACCCGGACGAGCACTTGAAAAATAAAGTGTTTTACCATCAAAAGATATGGTAGGCTGACTTTCCCAAGCGCGTGTATTTACCGGAAAACCCAGGTTTCTGGGCTCTTTCCAATCCAAGCCGTCCAATGCACTGAAATAAATATCACAACTACCTTCGCCTACCGGCCAATTACAACCGGTAAAAAAAACATATTGCCCGTCACTACTCAATGATATTGTACCTTCGTTTAACTCACTATTTATTGGTGGACCCATATTTCTACTTGGCTTCCAATTATTATTTTCATCCCGTGTACTTATATAAAAATCTTCTGTTCGGTTGCTTTTTAATCGGGTATAAATAAGTGTTTTTGCATCAGCAGTAACTCCCGGAAAATATTCATCCAAAGGTGTATTAATGCCTGCTCCCATATTTATTGGGTTATACTGCACCGGATTTTGAACTGCATTGGTACCAAATTTTGCAGTAATTAATGCTCTTTCAACCTTGTTTGCATCAATTTGATTGCCGTTTTTTTCTTTATACTGATTCAGATTATGCAACGCATTTGCATATTCACCATTGCTAAGTTGTGCTTTGGCTAACTTATAATATGGTATCTGAAAATCGGGATTTATTTCAATTACCTTTATGTATATTTTTGATGCTTCATCAAATAATTCATTTCGTTCACGTATATCTGCCAACAACATATAGGCATCCACAAAGTTTGAATCCATTTGAATACAATTGTGTAACAATTGTGCCGATTTGCGAGTTTCAAGCATAGTGTATGCTTGCATTGCTTCACCAAACAGTTTATATGCTTTTTTATTTTTTGTTCCGGTAAATATTTCTTGCTGTGCTTGTGTATTTACTGCACATAAAAAAAGTACAAAGAAGTATATCAGCTTTCTCATTAAAAAGTAAATTTTGGTGGTGTAAGTATAATGGATTTATAACGAATAAATGAATTTAATTATTACTTGTTTTCGATAATTGACAGAAAACGGAATTACAAATCCAAACCAAGCAATAAAATAATTAAGTACCTACGGTATCTGCATAAACTTATGTACTTGCAGGCTTATTTTCCACTTTGGATTTTGTTTTACATAATCAATTATAAGTGGTAACATTTTATCGGATTTGCTCCACTCAGGCTGTAAATATAACTTACAGGAATTGTTTACTTTGCTTGCATGAGCTTCTGCCCACTTAAAATCAGAAGCATTATAAATTACAACCTTTAACTCGTTAGCACTTAATAAAACTTCCGGTAAAGGTGCTTTAAATTTTTTGGGTGAAACACATATCCAATCCCAAGTGCCCGATAATGGCGATGAAGCCGATGTTTCAATATTTGTTTTAACTCCATTTTTTTGCAATTCGGCTGTAAGCGCAGTAAGTGAGTGCATTAATGGTTCGCCACCGGTAATTACAGCTATTTGGGCATTCGCTTGTTTTACCCATTTTACAATTTCACTTATCTCGTATAAAGGATGTATAGATGCATCCCAGCTTTCTTTAACATCACACCAAACACAACCAACATCACACCCACCCAAACGAATAAAATATGCTGCATTTCCTTGATAATAACCTTCCCCTTGAATGGTGTAAAAGTGTTCCATCACGGGCAACTTAGATGATAAATTTAGCTTGTTTTCTTGCATGTATTAAAAAGCAAATTTAGCTAAAAATGTAGCACAATTTTCTTAAATTTTATTTCCTCAATTTGTTGTAAAGAATATTTAATTGTAATGATTCATAATTCAATAAAAATAGTATTTTAGCCGAAATAATACAGCCATTAAAGCGTTACCAAAACATGTGCAAAGTAAAATACACACATAAACTGTTACTTACTCTTTTTTTATTTTGTTTGCTTTTTCCTGTTCAATCCATTGCGCAATCGTATGGCTTTGAATGGATAAAATCCTATCAACCGTATTATAAGTTTTCAATAGGCAAAACTGCTACATACAAAATTACCGCTTCAAATCTGCAAACAGCAGGCATAAACATTAATTCGATTAATCCTCGAAAAATGCAATTGTTTTGTATGGGAAAAGAAGTACCAATTTATATAAAGGGTGAAGAAGACAACAAATGGGATGCAGGTGATTTTATTGAGTTTTTGGGTTATAAAAACGATGGTGCCATAGATGCGGAATTATATGCAAATGCAAATTGGCAACCAAACAAATACAATGGGCTGTTTACAGATACCACAGTTTATTATTTAACTGTATTGCCTGATTCTTCCGTTCAAACACCTCTTCGATACAACAATTTTTATCGGACTGATTTTACCGGACTTCAACCGGAATTATACTTTATTGACACACTTATTTCTGCTCCTACTTTAGAGTATTTGGATGGGCCGGATTTGATGAATGCCTCTGAAAAATATACCAGCTCCGAATATGAAGATGGAGAAGGATGGGCAAGCGCACGCATAGGTTGGTATAATCCGCTTGTGGTTAATTTTGCAACTAACAATTTATACAATTCAGGACCAACACCGGTACTCAGTTATAAATTAATTGGAGCATCCAATGCAAGAACCTTATCGGGTTTTAACCATCACGTTAAAGTAGATTTAAGTAATGATGGCAGCAATTTTACCAATCTAACCGACCAGAAATTTTATGGTTATCAGGTTTTATCTTACTCACCCTCTATTTCACATGCTAACTTAGGAAGTACTACAAATTTAAGAATTAGCGTAGTGAATGATTTGGATGTTGCATCGGATTTTACCTGCTTGTCATATGCACGGCTGGCATATCCAAGAACATTTAATCAACTTAAGCTCTCGAGTTTCATTTCGGTATTACATCATCGTGGTGCCGCTGAGTCCTATTTAAGTTTGCAAGTGAATGGTAATCCAAGCAATGTTGTAATTTATGATTTAAAAACCAGAAAAAGAATTCAGGCCTATTTACAATCATCCAATGCTGATTTTAGTATTGCTAATGATAATCAAATTCACCCCTTATGGATATTTGACAGTACTGCTGCTTCATCGGTTGGTAAAATCCAATTGGTGAAATTCCCTACAATTGACCCTCAGGAGAATTATGAATTTATTATTGTTTCTCATCCTTCGTTAGAGCCTGCCGCAAGTAACTACAAAGATTATCGTTCGTTGCAATTTAAAACCTTAAAAATTTATTCTGACGAGATTTACGATTATTACTTTTACGGAAATAAACACCCACTTGCTGTAAGAAAGCTAGTAAAACACTTGCTTAATACACAACCAACTGTACTACCCAAGTATTTACTTATGGCCGGCAGAGGGTATCAAAACGATAAAGCAAGATTTTACAACATTTCATCACCTACACCTGAAATAAACTACAATAAAAACTTAGTACCTGCAATTGGTGTACCCGGTACAGATGCATTGTACTCATCAGGAATAAATGGCGATGGTTTTTATGCCGAATTAGAAACCGGAAGGATTCCGGCATCTACCAATCAGGAATTGCAAAACTATTTAGACAAACTCATCTCTTACGAGTTAAACGTAGATAGTATTCAACTTTGGCGAAAAAATGTATTGCATATTTCAGGCGGTACAAATGCTGACCAACAAAATAGTTTTAAAAGCATATTAGCAGTAAACACAGAACGAATAAAAGGTGAAAGCATTGGAGCAAAAGTTAAATCATACAATAAAACAACTAATGCCCCAACCCAAGCAGACTTGCGAGAGAAACTAATTAACGAACAAAACAAAGGAATTAATTTGCTTTCATTTTTAGGTCATGCATCGTTAACAGTAGGCGAATTGCATAATCAAAACAAATATCCATTTTATTATTTTAGCGGTTGTAATGTAGGAAATGCCACTGAAGTGGATATTGAAACAGGTGATGGCATTAATGCCAAAGACTACATCTGCAGCGCCAATAAAGGTGCAATAGGATGGCTTGCTCATTCTAACTTTACTTTTGATGGATTTTTACCACCAATAATTAACAGCTTTTATATTAACTACACACAGTCAGCCTACGGAAAATCAATTGGGGAAATTATTAAAAATGTTACTTCCGGCTTATCCAATGGCTCAGTTATTACCAAATCGCATAATTTGCAATGGGTACTTCAAGGCGATCCGGCTGTACATTTGTATAGCCCATCTGCTACTGATTATGCAATAGGCACAAACGATGTTTTTGTTAAAAACAGTAATCTATCCTCACAGGATGAATTTTTAGAACTTGGATTTATTGTATCTAATTTGGGCAAAACCTCTACCGATTCATTTTCTATTGAAGTTACCCGGAAGTTTCCAAACAATCAAAGTATCACCTATCCTGCCATTCGTAGTAAAGGTATATTTTATCAAGACACTTTTTCATTAAAAATAGAAATGCAGGGAGAACTAGCTTTAGGCGCAAACACCTTTGAAATAAAGATAGATTCTGAGGATGAAATTTCAGAAATAACAAAATCAAACAATACCACTCAAGTTTCCATAATAATTCCAGGAAATGGTACATCAATATTATTTCCGCAAAAAGATGCAATAGAAGGAAATGACACGATAAAGCTAACTGTTCAAAACAATAATATTTTAAGCACAACCAATGAATTTATTTTAGAGATAGATACTACGCCAACATATAATTCATTGTATAAAATCAATACCGGAATTTTATCAAGCGGAGCAATTTTAACTTACCCATTTGTACCGGAAAATATAGCCGATTCAACTACTTTTTATTGGCGAGCCAAACTTAATATCCCCGAACAACAAGGTGGCAGATGGGTAGAAGGGGTTTTCTGTTACATCAAAAATCATGAACAAGGCTGGATGCAAAAAGCATTTGAACGAAAAATTGATTTAGCCTCTGCTAATCTTTTGGTAGTAGATACCCTAAATAAAAAGATTGATTTTAGTGAAAACTCAATGGTGGCAGATGTTCGTGCTAATCGTCAAACGCATGGTGCAAGAGGTTTTTATTACGAAGGCGAAAATCAAAATCCATTTTCAACCCAATGCATAAGCAATGGTTTTTTTGCAATATTGTTAGATAAGCGAACCCTAAAAATGTACATCAACCCGCGGTATCCAATGAATTGCGCAAATGTAATTAACAATAATGCTAATCCGGCATTAAGAAAATTATACTATTATGGATTTCCTAATACACCACAAGGGCAGTTGGATTTTCAGCGTTTTGTTGATTCGGTTGATGCAGGAACCTATATGGCAATTTGGAGTTTATACAACAATGGAAATGCCCAATGGACAGCACAAACACGAGCTACATTTGCTAAGTTGGGCTCAATAAAAATTGCAAATTTAAATAACCCTGATGCGGCATTTGCAATGGTAGGGCAAGTAGGTGCTGCCGTTGGCTCAATAGCAGAAGATACACTTACTACACATACAATAGATACAAATGCACAAGTTACTACAGTACTTTATGGCAAGTGGTTTACCGCAGATGCAACAGCTAACTTAATAGGGCCTGCCAAGAAATGGCACAACATAAAGTATTATATGCAACCTACCGAAAATGATGGAAACGACTGGGATAAAGTAACTGTATATGGTGTTAGACCGAACAATACAGATACCATGTTTTTTAGCAATGTTTCGTTTAACCAAGATTTATCAATAATTGACGCAACAAAATTTCCTTACTTAAAATTAAAATATACATTGTTTGATACAACCTATCGCACACCAAATCAACTTAATTATTGGATGGTAACATACCAACCTGTAGCCGAAGGTACCATATCGGTTAATGATGGTTACAGCTTTTATAATCCGGTATTGGAACAAGGTGATAGTTTGAAGTTTTCCGTTTCATTCCGAAATATCTCAAAAGAAACATTAGACAGTGTTCCGGTGTACGTTAAAGTACTTGACGCAAACCGAATAGTAAAGCACGAAATTAAAACTGTATATCCGGCATTGGCTGCAAATGAAATGATACAATTTAAGCGTTCACTTAGTACTTATAATTTGGATGGCAAACACTCGCTAGAACTTTATTTTAATGATGGCGAACAACCGGAATTAACTAAGGTAAACAACTTCTTGTTTAAAAG
>JACFNJ010000305.1 GCA_019454865.1 Bacteroidia bacterium | reverse complement strand
AAAAATCGAATCTGCATAATGGAGACTAAACGTGACCCCGATTGAGTTTCAATCAATATTACCCTTAATTATAGTTGCAGCCGCACCTATAATAATAATGCTTGTTGCTTCAGTTAAGCGAAGCCATTTGTTTGTGAATATATTCAGCTTAGTCGCATTCGCATTAGCTTTAATTTCGGTAATTTTAGTTTCAAATTTGGCTCCGGTTACAATAGTACCACTATTTATTTTTGATAAATTTTCTTTTTTTTACATCGGACTTATCCTGTCGGCAAGTTTTCTTGTTACTCTATTATCATTCGGTTACTTTGAACAATATTAAGGTGATAATGACGAATTATATATTTTGCTTTTCATTGCTACATTGGGTTCCTCATTGCTTGTCGCAAGCATAGATTTTATTTCATTTTTTTTAGGATTGGAAATTTTAAGTGTTTCTCTTTATGTACTGATCTCATATTTCCGCACTAATGAAAATGGATTGGAAGGAGGCATAAAATATCTGGTGCTTGCTGCAACATCTGCAGCATTTTTGCTATTCGGAATGGCGCTTGTTTACAGCGGATTAGGAACAATGGCTTTCAATCAATTTACAAGTAGAATTTCTTCACCCGATACCAATTTGATATTAGCGGTCACCGGTTTTTCAATGATCATAATCGGCGTCGGTTTCAAATTGGCATTAGTACCATTTCATCTCTGGACGCCGGATGTTTACCAGGGTGCACCCGCACCTGTTACGGCATTTATTGCAACTGTTTCTAAGGGTGGTATGTTTGCATTGATGTTGCGTCTTTTCGTTGAGATAAACGTACATCAATATCCTTCTCTGATCTTAACATTCACAATAATAGCTGCTGCATCTATGTTGATAGGCAACCTTTTGGCAATCCGGCAAAATAATATAAAACGAATTTTGGCGTATTCATCTATCGCACATCTTGGTTACGTGCTTGTTGCGTTTTTAGCCACCGGAAGTTTAGGAATTCAGGCTGTTACATTTTATTTGGTTGCGTACTTTATTACTACCCTGGGTGCATTCGGAGTTGTTACGGTACTGTCTGTTAAAGATCATGAAGCAGAAGACATTAAGGAATATGAAGGATTGTTCTGGTCGCATCCTGTAATTGCTGCAGTTTTTACTGTGATGCTTTTTTCTTTAGCGGGAATTCCACTCACGATTGGTTTTATTAGTAAATATTATGTACTGGCGGCGGGAATTAATTCATCGCTCTGGTTTTTGGTGATCGTGCTTGTTGTCAGCAGTGCTGTAGGATTATACTATTACTTAAGAATAATTACCGCTATGTACAGACAAGTTGTTGAATCATATGATAAGTCTTTAAAGATAAAAATTTCTTTTCCATTGAGCGGCGGAATTGCATTAACAATTCTGACCGTATTGTTAATCTGGTACGGAATATTTCCTTCAGCATTGATTACCGCCATTCAGTCAATTATAAATATTAAATTAGGTTCAGGAATTTAACGTAACAAAATATCCACAAGGGTATTTTGTTGGATGAATAAATAGCATTACTTTGTTAAAAATTAAACGATCAATTTCTTTTTAAGTCGGTTGGATTTAATTATAAAA
>JACFNJ010000042.1:9656-14406 GCA_019454865.1 Bacteroidia bacterium | reverse complement strand
TAAAAAATGTTGAATCTACACTTGCCGATTTAAATAAAGCATTAGCAATTGACAGTAATTATGCACCTGCTTTAAAATTGATGAGCGAATTGTATTATAAAGCTAAAATGTATGAAAAAGCTAAATACTATTATTCAAAGTATTTACAAAACTCAGAAGTTAGTTTAGCCAACCAACAACGCTTTGCCCGCATTTTATTTAATGGTAAAGAGTATGAAGATGCATTGGAATTAACCACTGATTTATTAAAACAAAACAACGTAGATATATACATGTATCGAGTGGCAGGATACAGTTATTTTGAAGTTGGCGAATCCAAAAAAGACACTTCCTATTATCGTAAAGGGATTGCTGCTTTAAACAAATTTATAACAACTATCAACCCTACAAAAATAATTTCAAACGACTACGAATATTTAAGTAAACTATATAGCCGACTTCCGGGCAATGATAGCATTACTGTATATTACATAGAAAAAGCAATTGAAACTGCACCTGAAAAAAACGAATTAAATAGAGAAGCCGGACAGATTTATATTCGTATTAAGAAGTTTGATAAAGCTATTAATAGTTTTGAATCCTATCTAAGCAAAGCAAATCGCACCACTTTAGTAGATTATCAATTAATGGGTATTGCTGCATATTACGGGAAAGCATATACAAAGAGTGATAGTGCTTATGCAAAAATTATTGAACAAAAAGCAGATTATGCAGATGGCTACTACTGGCGAGGTGTGAATAATGCTGCATTAGATCCTGATTTTAAAACCCCAATTGCGAAAGATTTTTTTGAAAAATACGTTAGCATGGCAGAAACCGATGCAACAAAAAACAAACAAAAATTAGTTTCGGCATATACAAGTCTTGGTTTTTATTACATTAAAAACGACAAGAACACAATTGCAAAAGAATACTTTAATAAAATATTGAAACTTGAACCGGAAAACAAAACTGCAAAAGATATATTAAAGCAGCTTAAATAAACTTTCAAATATTTTTCAGATTACCCAAAAGCAATGCTTCAAATTAGAGCATTGCTTTTTTATTGCGTTTCATTCATTACACACTAACTGCAATTAGTTGTTTATAACTAAATTCAGCGTATCTGTTTTCTGAATTATTTTGCATTACAAATAATAAAAAAGAAATGCGAGTACATTTTATATCAATAGGTGGTGCAGTAATGCACAATTTAGCTTTAGCCCTACACAACAAAGGATATAAAGTAAGCGGTAGTGATGATGAAATATACGAGCCGGCAAAAAGTCGATTAGAAAAAGCAAGTATTTTGCCGGAACAAATTGGTTGGTATCCCGAAAAAATTACAACAGAATTGGATGCAATTGTACTGGGGATGCATGCACGAAAAGACAATCCGGAGCTAATTGAAGCACAGAAGTTAGGCATCAAGATTTATTCTTTTCCGGAGTATATGTATGAGCAAACAAAACACAAAAAAAGAATTATAGTAGGTGGAAGTCATGGTAAAACTAGTACAACTGCCATGATTTTATTTGTTCTAAAATATCACAACGTAGCATTTGATTATTTAGTAGGCAGCCTTATTGATGGATTTGAAACCATGGTGGGTTTTAGCGAAAACGGTACGTTGGCAGTGTTTGAAGGAGATGAGTATTTAAATTCAGCATTAGACCCTCGACCTAAGTTTCATTTTTATCATGCAGATATTGGAATAATTACAGGCATTGCATGGGATCATATCAATGTATTTCCTACTTATGAAAATTATGTTGAGCAATTTGAAATTTTTATAAAAGACCTGCCTGCTTCCGGTGCATTAATATATTGTGCGGAAGACCCGGAAGTAAAACGAGTGAGTGAAAACACGATAACCAATGCACGATTAATACCTTATCAAACCCCTGCCAATACTGTTGTTAATGGAATAACTTACATTGAATTTAATGGAGAAAAAACACCATTAAAAGTGTTTGGTAAACATAATTTGCAAAACATGATGGCAGCAAAATATGCTTGTATTGAGGCAGGCTTAACTGAAAAACAGTTTTATGAAGCAATACAGCACTTTAAAGGAACGGCAAAGCGACTTGAAACAATTAAAGAAACATCATCATCCATAATATACAGAGATTTTGCACACGCCCCAAGCAAACTTAAAGCCACTGTTAATGCCGTTAAGTCGCTGTATCCTGAAAGAAAATTAATTGCAGTATATGAATTGCATACATACAGCAGCTTAAGCAAAAAGTTTTTACCGCATTATCATCAATCAATGGATGAAGCGGATATAAGTGCTGTACTTTTTAGCAAACATGCATTAGAAATGAAAAAAATGCCAATGTTAGATGAACAAGAAGTAGCGGATGGATTTGGTGGAAAATGTAAAGTATTTACAGATAAGGATGCGCTTTTATCGTTTATAAAAATGAACTATACCGGAAACGAAAACTTGTTGCTTATGAGTAGCGGTACTTTTGATGGTATGGACTTAACTTTTTAACTTACACAGTTAGTGAGATACTACTAAAATAAAACATTCATTTCACATTTACATTTTCAATGTTACAATGGTAACACCATCTCCGCCTAATTCTATTTGCTCATCCTGAAAATACTCTATGAGTTTACTGCCTTTTAAATATTCACGTATTAGCTTACGTAATATACCATAACCTTTACCATGTACAATCCTTACTTGTTTAAATCCTAATAAATAAGCATCATCAATATATTCTTGCAATTTTTTCAAGGCTTCTTCTCCTCGCGTACCGATTAGATTTAGCTCGGTTTGAAAATTTTGCATCTTGGTATTTACATTATAATTTGTAACTGTTTTTTTTATTGTTTTTTCTTGTTTGGCAGATATTACTTCTAATTTATCTGCCTCTACCCAACTTTGCAATTCACCAAATGCTACCAATGCTTTATGCTTTTTTAACTCAACAACAACACCTGTAACTAACTGTTCAGGCAATTGCACAGTAGCACCAATACCTAATAGTAAATTTTCATTATGATTGTTTTTACTTTTATGAATCGATTTTACATTTTTTTCTATTACTGTATCTTTTTTTAGCTGCTCCGTTTCCTGACGAATTTCTGTACGTACTTTTTTGATTGTTTCGGTATCTGCTTTCTTTTCTCTTATTTCTCGTATGGTATTTTCTATTCTGCTATTTGCTTCGCTAATAATTGACAGTGCCTCTTGCTTTGCTTTTTGAAGTAGTTTTTTCTTATTGGCATCCAATTCTGATTTCAGTTGTTCATATTCTTCTTGTAGTTTCTTGGCTTTGGAGTCTTTCTCTTCAAAACGTTTTTTCAATTCATTTACATGGCTTTTTTCTCGTTCCAAATCAATCAATAAATCATCTAAACGTTTTTGCTTATCCCCTACTTTATTACGTGCATAATTAATTATTGTATCGTGTAATCCTGCTTTTTTAGCTATTTCAAACGCATACGAGCTTCCTGCATAACCTACTTCTAATTTATACAAAGGTTGAAGTTTTTCTTGGTCAAACAACATGCGTGCATTTACAAGCCCTTTTGTTTGTCCGGCATAGTTTTTCAAATTGCTGTAGTGCGTATTTACAACTCCAAATGCTTGTTTTTGGTTTATACGATGAAGAATGGCTTCAGCAAGTGGGCCACCAAATTGAGGGTCGGTTCCGGTACCAAACTCATCAATTAAAAAGAGTGTTTTGGGGTCAGCAAATTCAGTAAAGTATTTCATGTGTTTGAGATGTGAACTGTATGTACTCAAATCATTTTCTATACTTTGTTCATCACCTATATCTACAAATACCGCATTAAACACACCCAACTCTGAATGGGATTTGCATGGTACCAGCATACCGCATTGAAACATGTATTGTAATAAGCCAACTGTTTTTAGTGCTACCGACTTGCCACCTGCATTAGGACCTGAAATTACCAATATTCTTCTATCTTTAGTTAAGCTTAATGATAAAGGCACAATATCAAGTCCGTTTCGTTGATGATTTATAAATAATAATGGATGATATGCTTGTTCAAGATTTATAACAACCGTATTGGATAGTTTAGGCAAATCTGCGTTTATATCTAATGCAAATAATGCCTTAGCACGAATAAAATCAACAATACCCATACATTGCTGGTATTTTATCAATTCAGCAATTGAAGGTCTTATTTTGTCGGTTACTTCTATCAAAATCCGTTCGCGTTCGCGCTTGTATTGCAATTGCAACTCACGGATAATATTATTTGTATCAAATATTTCAGTAGGTTCTAAAAAAATTGTTTGACCGGTAGAAGAAACATCATGTACCAAACCGGATATTTTACGCTTGTGTTCAGCTACTACAGGTAACACCAACCGCCCATCACGTACTGTAATACCAGAGTTAGCAAGCCATCCTTCTGCCTGAGCTTTTTCAAACAAACTATTCATTCGTTTGCGTACCTCATTTTCTTTTTCCTGAATTTTAGCAGAAATAGTTGCTAATATTGGTGAAGCATTCGGTTTTAAAGCACCATCGTTATCCAAAATGCGTTCAATGTATTTTCCAATATTTTGATTATACACGATACCGGCAAACAATGCAGCTACCTCAGGATATTTATCATTTCGTGTTTCAAAAAACTTACATATATCTGCAAAAGTTTTAATTACTAACCGTATCTGGTGCAACTCTTCTTCCAACAAATACGAACCTTCAATTTCAGCTTTTTTAAGGTATGTATAAAGTGGATAATAATGCTCAGAAGGAAAAGGAGGTTCTTCAGT
>JACFNJ010000042.1:0-9646 GCA_019454865.1 Bacteroidia bacterium | reverse complement strand
AATACGTTTAAACTCGTGTGTTTGCATTACCATCCGTTTTACAATTTCCAAACGATTAGCAAATCGCATTTTTTGAACGTACTCCTCACCCAACTCACTTAAACATTTTCCTTTAAGGATTTGTCGGATTTGATCAAACTCTAATTTTTGTTCTATATTTTTAGGGTACGACATTATTTTCGCAAGAAAGCCTCTTTTATACTAAGTTCATCAATCATTTTGCTGTAAATGCTATCCAATAACACAGGATGTTGTGTGTAAAAATCATAGCTTTTCATAAACTCACTTTCCGTAATTTTATATTTTGTATAAATCTTTTCATAATATCCCAAAGCCCTTGCAGCAACGGTATCTGCCGACTCTTGATTTCTTGCAGCCATAGCTTCGGCAAGGTGCATATCGGTAAGTATTTGTTGCATCGTTTCTTGTGAAATTACATCCGCTGGAACAACATTATTTTCTTTAGGTGCACATGCTACAAACAAAACAAGATTTATAAATAGGAATAGGTATTTTTGCATACTACTTTAATCAAACAATAAAATGATAGCTGCAAATATTGAAAAAATAACTCAACAATTACCTAAACAAGTAAAATTGATTGCAGTAAGCAAAACCCAACCTATTGAATTATTAAAAGAAGTTTATCAAGCCGGCATTAAAGCCTTTGGAGAAAACAAAGTGCAGGAAATGGTAGCAAAACAACCACAAATGCCAATAGATACCGAATGGCACTTAATAGGACATTTGCAAACCAACAAAGTAAAATACATTGCTCCGTTTGTTCACTTAATCCATTCTGTTGATAGTATAAAGTTACTAACTACAATTAATAAGGAAGCGCATAAAAACAATCGGATAATAAATGTGTTATTGCAAGTATATATTGCTACTGAAGAAACAAAATTTGGATTAAATGAAACGGAATTAGTAACACTTTTGCACAATGCTAAAAATTCAAACCTAAATCACATAGCAATATGTGGATTAATGGGAATGGCAAGTAATACTGATAATTCAGCACAAATTGAAAATGAATTTTCTGGCTTACAAAGATTGTTTCATAAAATTAGAGAAGATATTACAAGCTTTCCAATACTATTACCTGATAAATTTACCGAATTAAGTATGGGAATGAGTAGTGATTTTCTTATGGCAATAAAGCATGGTTCTACAATGGTGCGCATAGGAAGTAGTATTTTTGGTGCACGATCTTATTCATTAAAATAATTTTTCTTTATATTCAACTTTTGCCTTCCAGGTGTTGCATTTAGAAATTTATGTTTTTAATTTGATTGAAATAAATTTAAGCGATGATAAAAGCACCTTTTAACTTAAAAAAATGGATAGATGAGAACAGACATCTGTTGAAACCGCCTGTTGCCAATAAAAATTTATATCCGGAAGGTACGGATTATATTGTAATGATAGTAGGTGGACCAAATGCCAGAAAAGATTACCATTACAATGAAACTGAAGAATTGTTCTATCAACTTGAAGGAACTATTAACGTAAGAATACAAGAAGATGGTAAGCCACGCGATATACAATTAGGTCCGGGTGATATGTTTTTATGTCCTCCAAAAACACCGCACTCACCAGTACGTACAGAAGGATCTATTGGATTAGTTATAGAGCGCGTACGAGCAGGAAAAGGTTTTACCGATGGTTTACTTTGGTTTTGCGAAAAATGCAACCATCCATTGCATAGCGAATATTTTGAACTTAAAGATATTGAAACTGATTTTTTACCTCGGTTTAAAAAGTATTATGCCGATACAGAACTACGAACCTGCAAAAAATGCGGTTACCTTATGGAGTCGGATGCACGCTTTGTTTAGCACGGCTATTATTTTTCTCTGAACTCAACAACTTGTGTAGCAAAAATTTGTTTTGTACGCTTGTGTTGTATGAATGCAAACAATTTGAATTTTGTTAAATCTGTTTGTTGGTTGTTAATTTCCATAGTTAATGAGCCTACAGAAGTAGGCTTATCGGTTGATACAACCTTACGCACTACGTTATGATGACTTAAATTTTTACCTTGATTTTCACCGGATGTAGGAATGCTGTGTGCTTCATTTTGTGCCAATACAACAAATAAATCACTGCTATCAATTTTACCTTTTATTTCGTAATCAATAAACAGTGTTTTGGAAGTAGGAATCCATGAGGCATTAAACAAAATAAAATTAGAAGCAGGTTTGCGTAAATTTTCCTGAATCATCTTCCCTACTTCAGGTTTTGCACCTGCAGGTAATGCTCCACGCCCGTTAATAAATACCATTGGCGTAAACATTGCAGGTTGGTTATTTGCTTTAGCCATATCTTCTTGCCGTTGGGTATATGTTGAATCAGCATACGGATCAACCCACCCTGACTGATTCCATAAATCAACATGCCAATCTAATGTAAACACACGTTGTTTACTACTATCAGCAATGGTGCGAATTTCTTTCCCAAACTCATCAGCTATGGGGCAACTGCTACATCCTTCGGAGCTATAAAACTCAACCAAAACAGTTGGCACAAATTTATCTTGCCCGCTTACATTAGTATGAATAAAAAAACAAATTCCAAGTGCAAAAATTAAAAACTTATTTTTCATGGTAAGCAAGTTAAAATAAAATTTCTTGAATTAAATGTTTAAATCAATTGCAACAGAATGTTAGTATTATTTATAACCTAACTTTAATTAACAATACGAATTTGAATAATTATAATTCAACTTCAACCTCATTTGCATATAAGTCTTCTAATTTTTCACGCTTACGTATTAAGTGCGCTTTTTTGTTATAAATTAATACCTCAGCAGGTTTTTGCCTGGCATTATAATTACTTGCCATTGTTATTCCATAAGCACCTGCATTTTTAAAACATAACACATCGCCTTCGTGTACTTCATTCAACTTTCTGTCCCAGCCAAATGTATCGGTTTCGCATATATTGCCCACAACGGTATAAATTCGTTGTTTTCCGGATGGATTACTTATATTAATAATTTCATGATACGAGTCGTATAACATCGGACGAATTAAGTGGTTCAAACCGCTATCTACACCTACAAAAACAGTTGCAGTAGTTTGTTTTATTACATTAGCTTTAACCAAAAAATAACCCGACTCGCTAACTAAAAACTTACCGGGCTCAAACCACAATTCTAATTTACGACCATAGTCGTTACAAAAATTAATAAATCTATCGCCCAAAAGTTTCCCCAATTCTTCAATATCGGTTGTTACATCGTTTTCTTTGTATGCAACCTTAAATCCGCTACCAAAATCAATAAACTGCAAGTCTTTAAAATCTTTTGCAGCGTCAAACAAAATCTCAGCGCCTTGTAAAAAAACATTGGTATCTAAAATGTCACTTCCGGTGTGCATGTGCAATCCATTAATCAACATGTTATAGGTTTGATTAATACGGCTTACATGTCTTAATTGATAGATACTAATTCCGAATTTACTATCAATGTGTCCGGTACTAATTTTACTGTTACCACCAGCCATAATATGCGGATTAATACGAATACAACATGGTACGGTATTACCGTATAATGCACCGAATTGCTCCAATATACTTATATTATCAATATTAATATGAACCCCAAGTTCTACTGCTTCTTTAATTTCATTTATACTTACACAATTTGGTGTAAAAATAATTTCATCCGGTTTAAATCCAGCGCGTAAACCAAGCTTTACTTCATTTATTGAAACTGTATCCAAACCACTGCCTTCGTTAAGCAATAATTTTAAAATTGCTGTATTGTTTAATGCTTTACAAGCATACTTTATTTTAATATCTAATGGTTTAAACGCATTTTTTAAGCGTTTGTATTGACTTACAATTTTATTCGCATCATAAACATAAACGGGTGTATCAAATTCATTAGCCACATCGGTTAATTGCACATCCCCTACAAAATAATTGTTGTTAATTAAATCCATTGAAATATTTGGTTAAAATAAAAAGTTTGGCAAGATATAATAAAGGATAAATTTGTTGCATAAGTTTTTGATAAAAACCTGTACTTTGTTTTCAAGAATCAATTAAATAATGACTGACGAAATCAAAAAACAATATTTTACAATTGGTGAAGTATCGGCATTAATAAATGAAGCACCTTCACTTATCCGATTTTGGGAAAAAGAATTCACTCAGTTAAAACCAGCTAAAACACCAAAAGGAACAAGGAAATACAACGAAAAAGACATTGAACTTATACAACAAATACACTATTTAGTAAAAACAAAAGGCTACACGCTGGATGGAGCAAAAGAAGCTTTAAAAAACATCAACAAAAAAGAAAAAAAAGCCGAAATAATTGCACAATTAACCGCTATTCGTAATTTCTTACTGCAACTACAAAACAATATTCAATAACTAAGATAAATCACAAACAGATAATTAGCGATGCGTATATATTCGCAACAAAATTAAATTATGGAAAACACAGAAATAATAAAGAAGTCAGGAATTCATATTAATGTAAGTTTAGATAAAGAAAACCTGCCTACACGCATACAGTGGAAAGCTGAAGACTCTGGGCTTGAAGATGAGCAAGAAGCAAAAGCCATGATTTTAAGTTTTTGGGATGGACTTCAACAAAATGCATTGCGCATTGACTTATGGGCAAAAGAAATGAATGTAGAAGAAATGAATTTATTTTTATTTCAAACTATAGCCACACTTGGCGACACGTATGAGCGTGCTACCAACAATAGCGAAATGGCTAATGAAATAAGAGATTTTGCAAATTTCTTCGGAAAAAAAACCAATGTATTTGACAATACCCAAAAATAAACCTGTATTGTGTAATATACTTTTAGGTTATAAATTGTTAATTTAAGTTATTTTAAACCTTACTATTAATTGTATATTTGAAACAGATTATTCATTGAAAAAAGAAATTTAACTATGCCTAAGTTTACTTTTGACGAAATTTTAACAGTAGCTAAAACAGGAACTCAAGAAGAGTGGGACGCTTGTTTGTCCTTTATTAAAGAAAGGAATTATCAAGCTGATGATTTGGAAGGAGTGTATGAGTTTTTAAGTAGCAACAATTTCAATCGTGAAGCCTTTATAGGATTTATTTCAAGCATTGAATCAAACGAAGTGCCGAGAAAGCAAAAACGCCATTTCAAAAGATATTTCAATTATATCCCATTAGCTGCAGCATCTTTAGTATTAGTATCTGCAATTTATTTGAATTACAATAGCGAAAAAAATAAAATTCATATTGCAGATAAATCATTGCCGGTATATATGGATGCTACGGAAAATCTTATTTTTAATAAAGCAATGGCATCCTACAAAATGGCAAAGTATGATGCAGCATTTACCGGATTTAACCAATTAAATAGCGATACTTCGCTTTATTATGCAGGTTTGTGCTTAGAACAAATGTTAGACTTTGAACAGGCTTTTGATTATTTTGCCAAGATTGAAGCAAGCTCTATTTTTAAAAACAAAGCATTATTGCACCAAGCGGCATGCCTTATTGAATTAGAAAAATACAACCAAGCACAAATTCTTTTAAATGATTATAAGGCAACAGATAATTACGAATCCGATTTGCTAAATCAGCTAAAAATTAATCTTAAATAATACAAACAATACTCCTAAAAATAGTGCTATTCCTACACCATAAAGCACATTGCTGTATGAAAATTTATTTGAAATAAACGCTTGGTTGGAACCTGTATAAATGTACGGTATCCAATATTTGGGGTTAGGATGTTTTTCTTTTATTTTCAATTTTGCTAAATACAATGCTTCTGCTGAATTATTTCCATCAGCCAAATATTTATAAAAATTATTGAGTAACTCAGTGGTTATACTTTCTTCTACTGAAATTAATGTGGTAACTGTACCGCCACCATTGGTAGAAAAAATTGCACGAGTAAAGCCATCAACTACACCATTATTTAACACAAATCCAGTACTGCTTTTGCATGCAGCCAAAACAGCCAACTTGGTATTACCTGATAACTTTTCTAAATCAATATCGTAAAACACACTGTCTTTATTAGTAAGCCCTGTATAAATTCTTGCTCGCTCTACACTTTTAAATGTACCATTTGCATGTGCAGTGATTTGTAAAATAGGATAAGTTAATATTGCATGAGTAAATTGTTTTTTATTATCAAACTTCAACTCTTCTACTGAAAAAAAACTTTTAATGTTAGCAGCTATTTGATTTGCTTCGCTCAATTCAGCTAAATTAGTTTTTTCATAATCCGGATTCCAAACATTTATTTTTTCTACATTAATCTTCCCGTTATAATTGGCTACAAAATGCGTAAATGATTGTTCGTAGCTTATGTTATAATGATTAATCAAATAATTAAACGATGAGAAATCTTTACCATTATCATCTACTATCATTCCATCAAACAAAACTGCTGATTTAAAAATAGAAGGAGGAATAATAATTAACTTATTAATGGAAGCAGGAAGCCTTACCAGTATTGGTTGTATTAAAGCCTTAAATCCTTTCCTGGCTGAGGTAAAATAAGTATCTTCATCATTATCCATTACCGACTGCAACATGGTTTCCGGTAAATCTTGCAAAAAATCTTTGTGGTAAGTTAGTGTAATAAAATCATAGGACTGTTTAGTAATGTACTGTACCAACAAATCAACTGAATCAGTTGAATTATTTTGGTATGCGAAGTATGATATAAAAGCCTGATTAGGTGAAAGAATTTGCGCTATGTACTTTGGATGCGTAATTAAATTTGACGTTTTAAAAATATCATTTTTTTCAGCATGAAACTCACCTTTCTCTATTTGCACCATTTGTGGCAATGTTTCATATATTGGTATTGTTAACCCTACTTGCTGTATTGGGTGATGGTGCATGTATTCAGCATACTTAAAAGTAAAATTCAGGTAATTGGTATTTTTGGTTTTAAGATATAACTTGTAATACAAATTGCTTATGCGTTGTTCTATCGGTGCTTTCGACCGATCATCGTATCTTCGATAAAAATAAAAACCCAAATAATGCAAACGATTTTTAAGCAAACCCAAATTGTGTTTTGCCCAAACTATTGAGCGATTTAAGTAATCAATGTTTTGTGTTTTCTCATATTTAGCTTCATATGCTGCTTCCATTTGGTAAAAAACACCTGAAGCCAAGTTCATTAATATACCATGCGAGAAATCATTTATCTGCATAAGAATTGTTTCTGCTTTTTCACAATAACTAAGTGCCGAATCCGGATTAGCTTCTAACCACGCCATTGCACATATTGAAAGATTATGCACTACTTGCGGATGATACGGAAATCGTGAAGAAATTAATTCAGTTGATTTACGAATTTGTTTTACAGTTTCGTGTGGCGAAAGTATTTTTTTGCCCGATTTCTCAAACCATATTAAACCGGATAGCTGAATAATCTTTGCATGATAAAACAAATATTCATCCCCAAATTGCGATGCAACATCAATAGACTTTTTTGCAAAATCTAATCGTTGTGTATAAAGCTTTTTATCAATCAGTTCATAGCCTCGCAACGTATTTGCCATCTGTGCATTTGCAAATGCTAATGTTATTTTATCATTTGCTTTTTCAGCATATTCTATTGATTGAGTTGCATAAGAAAAAGATAAAGGAAAAAGTTGTTTGTACTGATAATATCTTGCATAAAACCAATTGTAATGCGCTTTTGCAAGGTCATCTTGATTGTATAGTTTACACTGTTTTAACGAGTCGGCATAGGCTTTTCCAATCTCTAACTCGTTTAAAAAAGTACTTAACCTGATGTGTTTAATAAAATATTCTGTTTCGGGTAGGTTTTGTTTTTGTGTAATTAACCAATGTTTGGCATGTGCCCATTTACCGGAGTTTATATACTCTTCAAATGCATTGGCTTTTACTATCCAAGCATTAAAAAGTAAAATAACTAAACACAGATTACGGCTCATTATGTTGCACAAACTTATTAAAAAACTTGGTGCAGTGAATAATAATTTCAGCGAAAGTATTTTCTCTCTATGTGTTTTCATTTATTTTGCACTTTTATATACATTAGTACAATGGTTGAAAATAAATCAATAAATGCAGATAAAGCACCTGAGCCCGTAGGGCTATACCCACATGCAAAGCGAGTAGGAAATTTACTTTTTTTATCCGGTGTTGGTCCAAGAGAGCGCGGAAACACCAAAATACCAGGTGTAGAACTGAATGATAAAGGCGAAATAGTATCGTATGATATAGCAACACAATGCCGTAGCGTATTTAATAATATAAAACTTATATTGGAAGCAAGTGGAAGCAACTGGGAAAACATTATAGATGTAACCGTTTTTTTGACAAACATGAAAGCAGATTTTCCAATTTATAATAAACTTTGGGCAGAATATTTTAAAGAAAATCCACCCTGCAGAACAACATTGGAAATAAATAGCCTCCCCACTCCTATTGCTATTGAACTGAAAGTAATTGCAACAATAAACGACAAATAAAATGAAAATTTATACCATAGATACCGGATTATTTAAGTTGGATGGAGGAGCAATGTTTGGAGTTGTTCCAAAAACAATTTGGAATAAATTAAACCCTGCTGATGCCAATAACATGATAAGTTTAGCAATGCGTTGTTTACTAATAGAAGACGGTGAGCAGCTTATACTAATTGATAATGGAATGGGCAACAAACAAGATGAAAAATTTTTTTCGCACTATTACCTACATGGAAACGATAATTTAGAAAACTCATTAAATAAACTTGGATTTACAAGCTCAGATATTACAGACATGATTTTAACACACCTTCATTTCGACCACTGTGGAGGAAGTGTAAATTGGAATGCGGAACGTACAGGTTTTGAACTGGCTTTTAAAAACGCACAATACTGGGTTGGTGATGAGCAATGGCATGAAGCCAATCATCCTAATGCACGTGAAAAAGCTTCATTTTTAAAAGAAAATATTTTGCCAATACATGAAAGCGGACAATTGAATTTAATAAATGAAGCTACCGTAATTAACCCAAACATTACTTTTAAATACACATACGGACACACCAATGGTATGGTACATCCGATAATCCGATACAAAGGCTATAGCATAATTTATATGGCTGATTTGGTCCCTACACAAGCACATTTACCTATACCGTATGTAATGGGCTACGATATGCGACCTATAAACTCAATGAATGAAAAAACACTTGTTTTAAATGAAGCTGCTGAAAATAGCTATGTATTGTTTTTTGAGCACGACCCTACATTAGAAGCATGCACAGTAACACATACTGAAAAAGGAGTGCGTAAACAAAACGATGTTAAAATATCGGATTTGTAAACCAATTAAAGGTAATTATTAAAAAAATCATTATTAAAGATAAACTATATTTGTGCACTCTTAATGCGATTTAAATTTTTAAATATCTTTATTTTTTGCGGGATAATTTTTGTATTTGCATGTACAAATAACAAAGAAAAATTCACCTCTACACCTCAAAGTTTAAACGAAGAGTTTTTATTCTATGCAAAAAATTTTGAAGAAGTAAGCTTGCCCTTAACCATTAAAGGATGTGAAGTAGTATCAAGCAAATATCCGGCATTTGATGGCAATAGTTTTGGCAAGTATGCTGAACCAAACTCATATGCATACGGTAAAATTAAAACCGAT
>JACFNJ010000304.1 GCA_019454865.1 Bacteroidia bacterium | reverse complement strand
GGAAATGAAATTGCCAAAAGAAAAAATGTTGAACAAAAAGATTATTGGAAATATATTTTAGGCGGAGTGTCTATTGGTGCTGGTTCTGGGTTTGGATTAGCCGTAATTCTTGGTTCTCCTAATGATACGGTTAACTATCAATTAAAGCAAAAAAAGAAAGTAGTATATCATGGAGTCGCTTACGAGGAAAGATTCGATGCAAGGGTTGAAGAACATATCACTAGCGGAAAAAAATTTACTAATTGTACTCGTGATATTAAAAAACCAAGAGTCGAGGCATTAGAATTGGAAAAAGATTTAATAGCTAAGGATAAGCCTTTATATAATATTCATCATAATCCACTTGCAAAAAAATCCATCAAAAAGAGAGCATAACTTTTTTATTGGATTATAATCTTTCTTACATCTGAAAACCCTGAAGCATTAATTTCAAGACTATACATACCAGCACTTAGGCTACTTATGTCAATTTCTTTATTAAATGTACCCGACATATTATCCATTTGGCAAGTATATAACAACTGGCCTAAATTATTATATAAGTTAATTCTTAGGTCATGTGTTATTTCCAATGAATAAGAAATATTTATATAGTTTGAAGCAGGGTTCGGAAATACATTTACATTCAACTGTTCAATATTTTCGATACTAGCAGTATTCAAAATGTTAACCGTCTTGGTTATTGAACTTGTACCACAGGCATTAGTCGCTGTAAGAGTTACATTATAAGGCCCCGGAGCAGCATATGTATGGGATGGATTTGTTGCCGAACTCGTACCTGCATCTCCAAAATTCCATGAATAACTTGTAGCTCCCGTTGATGTATTTGTGAAATTTACGTTGTTTCCAGTAACCAAATAAGTGAAGTTAGATACTGGATTTGGTTGAATGGTTACAACTATTGCATTAGTTGTTAAATAGCAACCTGCTACTGATTGTACATAAAGAGTATATGTTCCGGCCTGAGTTGCAACATAGCTATTAGAAGTTGCTCCTGCAATATTAACTCCGTTCTTTTTCCATTGATAATTTACATTGAAGTTATACGGGGCATTAAGTGTTACGGACCCTCCAGTGCATATTGTTGTTGAGCCACTAGCTGTAATAGTTACAGCCATTTGGTCACACGCTTCAAGAAAAGCACAAATAGCACATACCATTCCATTACCGTAATAAATATCATACCCACTAGTTCCCATGTCCCAAGTTTGTGTTTGCAGAATATTTCTTGCCTGTGTATTTGTTAAGAATGGATTACTCGCAAATATTAAATCCGCTACTCCGGTGACTAAAGGACTTGCCATCGAAGTTCCTTGATATATATCATAAGTATTACCGGGAATTGTTGATATTATTCCAAAGCCCGTTGCTAATTCGCCACCGGGAGCAGATACATCAATGGTTGAACCATAATTAGAATAAGAAGCAGGAATGTAATTATATGAGGCATCAACACCAACAGCAGAAACGCTAACAACATTTATGTATGACGCTGGATACATAGGAGAGGAAATATTATCATTTCCCGCCGCAGCAATTGGTAATTTACCACTTGACCATGTTGTATTGATAGCTGTTTCTTGTGCAGCACTTGGAGAA
>JACFNJ010000041.1 GCA_019454865.1 Bacteroidia bacterium | reverse complement strand
TAAAGGGAAACAAATAGATTATGTGCTTGGCAAATGGAATGAAGAAGAACAAACGAAATTACCGGAATTGATAAAACATAGCGTAGATGCAATAGAGGCATTTACGCAAATTGGTTTAGAGCGAACTATGAATTTATACAATATTAAATAGATTACTTAAAGTTGTAATCCCATTGCTTATCTTTTAAGTTATACAATTTACCATCCTTAACTTTTAATGGACAAACAACATTGTTGGTATATAACTCACCAGTACCTAATCCTTGAGGAAGTTTAATTGGATATGTGGAAACCCATTGAGCAATTGCATTCAATCCAACATTACTTTCCAAAGCACTTGTTGCCCACCAATTAATATCTAATTGCTGAGCTATTCGAACCCATTCAGCACTTTTTTTCAATCCACCCAAAAGTGTTGGTTTAATTATTATAAATGTAGGTTTAATGCATTGTAGAGTTTTTAATCCGCTTTCATAAACACTTATCCCAATTAGTTCCTCATCTAAGGCTACAGCAATTTTCGATTTAGCACATATCTCTTGCATCCAATCCAATTGCTTTTGTTTTATTGGTTGTTCAATACTATGTATTGTAAATCTGGAAAGCTCACGAAGTTTTTCTAATGCTTCATCCGGCTTAAATGCACCATTTGCATCCAATCTTATTGAAACTTTTGAGGCTGAAAAATATTTTCGGAAACTTTCAATCATCCTGCACTCATTATCAAAATCCAATGCACCTACTTTAAATTTAATAGTACTAAATCCTTGTTTGGCTTTTTCTAATGCTTCCTGAAGCATCGTATCCTTATCATTCATCCATACCAAACCATTGATTGGAATTGCATAATTCCCTCTACTAAATTCCGTATCAAAAAGTAATCCTTCTTGTTGTTGAGTTGCACTATGCAAGGCTGTTTCAAATGCAAATTCTATACTTGGATATTCACTAAAATCAATGTCGTGAATTGCACAACCGGAATTTACTTCATTACAAAAAGCACTTAATGCAACTTCTATGTTTGCAACATTATCTACACTTAACCCCGGAAGCGGTGCAGCTTCGCCATAATAAGTTTTCTTAGAAACAGCATCATACAATTGCACATAATAAACAATATGCTCATGCAAAATATTTCTTGATGTTTTTGCAGGTTTTTTAAAATACAATTGGTGTTTTACAAAAGATGCCTGTAACATATACATTTAATATAATTAACTTGGGAGCTGCTGTAAAACCTTATAACCAACAATAAATAGCGAAACAGTTTGAAAAACTATAAAAAGAATTACAAACAACAAGGTAGATAAACTCAATTGCTTTAAATAAATATTATACAAGGGCGAAGGGTCAGTAGTTTGTACTTTGTAGGCTTGCATAATAATTGGAACAAATCCCAAAAAACTTAAAAACTGAACAAAATGAAAGTAATTAAGAGTAACAAATACAAACATGCAAAACAATGCACCAAGCAATAACAACCAATGATACATTCGAGCATTGTTTACTCCTAACTTTACTACCAATGTGTTTTTACTTGAAGCCTTATCGTTATCTACATCACGAATATTATTTGTGTTTAATACTGCTGTACTCAACAAACCAATTGCAATAGCCGGAAGTAAAATATATTTATCTAAACTCCAATCAAAGATTAGCTTTTTGTGCAAAAGATATACCCCAAAAACAGAAACCAATCCAAAAAAAACAAATACAAATAAATCGCCAAAACCACTGTAACCGTAAGCATTTTTACCAACAGTATATTTTACTGCTGAAACAATTGCAGCAATACCCAAGAATAAGAAAAGTAAAAATGCAAGATTAAAATTACCCTCCATTGCATCATTAAGCAGCCATAAGCCAAAAAATAAACTCATCCCAACAAACAAAAAAATCAATACCATCATTTCTTTAGAAGTAATGTTACCACTTTGTAATGCTCTAGTATTTCCAATACGATTATTGTTATCGGTGCCTTTTTTAAAGTCGCCATAATCATTAGCCAAATTGCTTATAATTTGCAGGCAAATTGCTGTAAGCAATGCAAGCAAAGTAATACTGCTCTTTCCATCTATTCCATTAAGATTAGCAAGTGCACTTCCCATTAACACTCCGGAAATAGCCAAAGGCAAAGTGCGTAATCGCATAGCGCTTATCCATGTTTTAATTTTTAATTGCATAAAAAAAGAATGAGCAAATGTAGGTATTGCAACACAATTAATAGAAAGTAAATTAGTTGAAAAGTGTATTTTGCATCCCAATTTATGGCAAAAAACAAATTACACGACACCCATAAAAAACAAGAAACCGCTGTATTGGTTGGACTAATTACGCAACAACAGAAACCGGAACAAGCCGAAGAGTATCTGGATGAATTAGCATTTTTGACATTAACTGCCGGTGCCAAAGTAGTAAAACGATATTTACAACGATTACCAAAACCACACTCGGGCACTTTTGTTGGTGAAGGAAAGTTGGAAGAAATAGCAAATTATGTTAGAGAAAATGAAATTGACATAGTAATATTTGATGATGAATTAAGTCCATCACAAATTAGGAACATTGAAAATTCATTGAAATGTAAAATATTAGATAGGAGTAATTTGATATTAGACATATTTGCTACAAGAGCAAGAACAGCACAAGCAAAAATGCAAGTAGAATTGGCGCAAGCACAATACTTATTGCCACGTCTTACTCGTATGTGGACACACTTAACCAAACATGCCGGAGGTATAGGAACAAGAGGACCCGGTGAAAGTGAAATTGAAACTGACAGGCGAGTAATTAGAGATACTATATCAAAACTAAAAGCACAACTTAAGGAAGTAGAAAAACAAGCAGAAACACGAAGAAAAAACAGAGACGATAAAGTTAGACTTACACTTGTAGGCTATACCAATGTTGGCAAATCAAGTATATTGAATATGCTTAGTAAATCGGAAACGGTATTAGCTGAAGACAAACTTTTTGCAACATTAGATAGTACCGTAAGAAAAATTGTAATTGAAGATATTCCATTTTTATTAACTGACACAGTAGGGTTTATTCGTAAGTTACCACATCAGTTGGTTGAATGTTTTAAAAGCACATTGGATGAAATATGCGAAGCGGATGTTTTAATACATGTTGTAGATGTTTCTCATCCAAATTTTCAGGATCAAATTAATGTTGTAAATAAAACACTTGAAGAAATTAAGGCAAATGATAAACCGGTATTATTAGTATTTAATAAAATTGATAAATTACAAGAACCTTTAACAATGCCTGAAGATGCGGAAGAAGATGAGACTCCGATACCTTACATTGACAAATTAAAAAACACCTGGATGGCAAAAGAAAATGCACCGGTAATATTTATATCAGCAAGTAAGCAAACTAATATTTCAGAATTAAAAACAGCAATTATTGAGTTTGTAAAAAAGTACAGAAAAACAATTTACTAATTAAATTTCACCAGTCAAAAAACTCAAATATTCTTATAAATTAACAGCAACAACTTGAAACATTGCCGCAATAGTCTGTAAATGTGCGCTAAATATCAAGTAAATCGGATTGGCTTATGATTAATTTTTTTATATTTTTGCCACCTCTTAATAAATAAAATTATCCTTGATAATGAATAAAAAAATAGTTTCTCTATGCGTAATTGCACTTGTTACTTCAACTGCATTTGCTCAAAAAAACACAAAAAAGATTTCAACACCGTCAGTAGTTAGCGTTCCATCCAATCCTTGGGTATTTACTTATGGCAAAGACACTGTTTACAAACAAGAATTTGAACGTTTACTTAGCAAAAACAGAAATACCAAAGATACACCTACTGAAAAAGATGTAAGAGAATATCTTGACCTGTACCAAAATTTCAAAATGAAAGTAAAAGAAGCATTGGCAATGCAGTTGGATACAATCAGTACATTTAAAACTGAGCTGGCAGGATATCGTAAGCAATTGGCTAATCCATACTTAACGGATAAAAAAGCCAGTGAAAACTTAGTAAAAGAGGCATATCAACACATGCTTAAAGAGGTAAATGCAAGCCACATTTTAATTAACTGTAAAGAAAATGCAAAGCCTGCTGACACTTTAGCAGCATACAATAAAGCTTTAGATATACGCAAACAATATTTAAAAGGTGAAAGTTTTGATAGCTTGGCAGTAAAAAATTCTGAAGACCCATCAGCAACTTTTAATTATGGAAACTTAGGATGGTTCTCTGCTTTTGATATGATTTATCCGTTTGAAAAAGTTGCATACACTACACCAAAGGGACAAGTTTCAATGCCTTTTAGAACACGATTTGGTTATCATATTTTAAAAGTAAATAACATACGTGATGCAAAAGGCGAAGTACGCGTTCAACACATTATGCGTTCAACCGGAGAAAATGCATCCGCAGCAACAATTGCTGAACAAAAAGCAGTTATTGATAGTGCTTACGAATTATCAAAAAACAAATTAATTTCATTTGATGAATTAGTTGCAAAATATAGCCAAGACGAAGGAAGCAAACCAAATAAAGGTTTAATGAATTGGTTTTCGAGCAGCTCTCGTTTTCCGGAAGAATTTAAAGAGGCAGCATTTGCATTGAAAGAGAAAGGCGATGTTTCAAAAGTATTTATTACAAAATATGGTTTCCATATTATCAAACTAGCAGATACAAGACCTGTAGGCACTTTTAAAGAAACTGAAGAAAACATAAAAACAAAAGTAGCAAGAGACTCACGTGCTGAAAGCAGCAAAGCATCGGTAGTAGCAAGAATTAAACGTGAAAATAATTTTAAAGAAAACAAAGTAAACTATGCAACATTTGTAAAAATGTGTGATAGCAGTATGTTTTTAGACAATTATCAAGTAGATGAAACCAAATTTACAGGCAAACAATTGTTTTCAATTGGTAATGTAAGTTATACAGATAAAGATGTAGCCAAATACATAGAAGTTACACACGACATGTATGAGCCCGGTTCATCCGTTCAAATGCTGGTAAACACTGTTTACAATCGTTTTATAGATGATAAAGTGCTTGCCTACGAAGAATCCCAATTAGAAACTAAATACGAAGATTTCAGAAACTTAATGCAGGAATACCACGATGGAATATTACTATTTGACCTAACCGATAAAATGGTATGGAATAAAGCAGTAATAGACACCGTGGGCTTAGAAAAGTTTCATGAAAACAATAAAGAAAAATACATGTGGAAAGAACGTGTGAAGGTATTAACATATAACTGCTTGGACGATAAAACTAAAAAAGCTGCAATCAAATTAATAGCAAAAGGTTTAACTCCTGAACAGATAAAAGCTAAATTAAGCAAAAAGATTACCGGAGCAATAGTGATAACTGAACAAAAGGCTGAAAGAGGCGAAAGCCCCGCAATGGATAAGTTATACGACCAAAAAGGGATAGTAGATATTCCAAATGAAAACAATCAATATAAATTTTATTTTGTAGAAGGAATTGTTGGCCCGGAACCCAAATCATTAAAAGAAGCAAAAGGAATAATTACCAGCGATTACCAAAATTACTTAGAGAAAGAATGGATTCAGATGCTACGTAATAAATATCCGGTTACTGTAAATGAATCAACCGTAAAACAATTATTTAAATAAATAACAAATACGGCTACCAATGGTAGCCGTATTTGTTTAAAAAATTTAAACAGCAAACTAAATTTTACTAATTAAATGCTTGCATGTATATTTACCTCCGTTTCTGTAATTTTAGTACGGCAAAGCAATCAATCAAATAAAAAATGACATTAGTGAAACGTATCATACTTACGTTAATTTTAAGTAGCATTTATATACCATCAATATTTGCCCAAGGGCAGGTAATTGATGAAATATCGGCAATAGTTGGAGACAATATCATCATGCAATACGAAATAGATGTTGAGTTTTTTCAATTACAAAAAGAAATAGGTGCTTTATCGGATAGTGCAAAATGTGCGATTTTACGCCAAAAGGTTGTAGAACGAATGATGTTAACACAAGCTCAGTGGGATAGTATTATTGTTAATGATGACCGTGTTGATATGGAGCTTGAAAAAAGAATCCGATATTTTGCTGCACAATTTCAGGGAGGCGAAAAAGAGATGGAAAAATATTATGGAAAAACAATTCCTGAAATAAAAGCCAGCAACCGCAGTAAAATTAAACAAAGCATGTTAGTACAAGAGATGCAGGGAAAAATTTTACGTGATGTTAAAGTCTCACCTACTGACATACGAAAGTTGTACAATGAGATGGACAAATTAGATAGCCTCCCCTATTATAGTGCAGAAGTAGAGTTAGCTCAAATTGTATTAACACCTAAGATAAGTAAAGAAGCTAAAGAATTAGCGTTTGAAAAAATTAGTGAATTAAGAGAACGTATCATAAAAGGCGAAGATTTTGGGCTACTTGCAATGATTTATAGCGATGATAAGGGCTCAGCCCAAAACAAAGGAGAGCTTGGTTTTTTTGGAAGAGGTGCAATGGTACCTGAATTTGAAGCCGCTGCATTTAGATTGCGTCCGGATAGTGTTTCAAAAATTATAGAAACAAAAAATGGATACCACATTTTAAAATTAATTGACAGACGCGGTGATGACATAAATGTAAGACATATCTTGATTCGTCCACAAATATTCCGTTCGGATATAAATAATGCAAAGTCATTTTTGGATAGTATTCTTTGGTTAGTAAAAATTGATTCGATGACTTTTGAACAAGCTGCACAAAAATTTAGTGATGATGAAAACACAAAAAGTTCAGGTGGATTTATCTCTGAGGGAAATGGCTCTAACAAAATTGCAATTGATGAACTACCCAAAGAAATGTATTACACCATTGCCAATTTAAAACCAGGTGAAATTACATCACCAGAATTAATTACACTTCCAACAGCCGATAGACAGCAAGCATGGCGTGTTTTCTATCTTAAAAATGAATATGCTCCGCACCGTGCAAACCTAAAAGACGATTATCAAAAACTGCAAGCACTTGCATTGCAACGAAAACAAGTAAAAACAATGCAGGATTGGATTAATAAACACAAAAAAAATTATTACATACAAATAGGTGATAATTATAAAAATTGTTCATCAATACAAGAGTTCATTAAAAATAAATAATTCAAATGAGTAGCACCAACAGTAATGATGTAGAATTAGCAAATGCTTTACATGAAAAATTTATTTTATTAAAAAAAGAAATTAGTAAAGTTATAATTGGGCAAGATGAAGTAGTAAAAACTGTCTTGCTTTCAATCTTTTCAAACGGACATACTTTATTGGTAGGTGTACCCGGATTAGCCAAAACATTATTGGTACGTACCATAGCTGATGTTTTAGATTTAGAGTTTAGCCGAATTCAATTTACACCCGACTTAATGCCAAGTGATATTACCGGTAGTGAAATTTTGAATGATAAAAAAGAATTTAATTTTGTTAAAGGTCCCCTGTTTGCTAACATCGTTTTAGCTGATGAAATAAACCGTACACCACCAAAAACACAAGCTGCTTTGCTTGAAGCAATGCAAGAAAATAATGTTACAGTTAATGGCAAAGTGCACCGTTTATCTCCGCCTTTTTTTGTTTTGGCTACACAAAACCCAATTGAGCAAGAAGGTACTTACCCGCTTCCGGAAGCACAATTAGACCGATTTATGTTTAATGTTGTGTTAAATTATCCAACCTTTGATGAGGAAATTAATGTTATTAAAAACACCACATCAAACTACAAACCAACATTAAACAAAATAATACACGCACAAGATATAATTGCTTTTCAGGAATTAGTTCGTAAAGTGCCGGTTGCTGATAATGTTGTAGAATATGCAGTAAAGCTTGTATCGAAAACACGACCAAACACTACACATGCAACACCGGCAATTAATGAATTTGTAAGTTTTGGAGCAGGCCCCCGTGCCGGACAATATTTAATTTTAGGTGCAAAATGCCATGCTTTAATTTCAGGAAAATATAGTCCCGACATAGAAGATGTAAGAGCTATTGCACACAACGTACTACGGCATCGAATTATAAAAAACTACAAAGCTGAAGCAGAAGGATTAAGTGTTGAAAAAATAATAGAAGATTTATTTTAAGAGGATTATCCCTACTTAACATGAACAAAAATATTTTCATATTACTATCTGTTGTTTTTCATCCGATTTTTATAAACTTAATTAGTTTTTTTCTTGTAATTGAACTTACACCATACTTGGCAGCAGGCTTTACTAATGAAGCAAAACTATTTTATGGAATTTATGTTTTTGTTATTACAAGTTTAGTTCCTCTGTTAGTTGTATTAGCCCGAAAAATATTGGGTGCAACGGATAGTATACTTTTAGAAAAAGCAGAAGATAGAAATTTGCCATATATAGTAACGGCTGCTTCCTATCTGTTTAGTTATTATTTTTTTCAGCGTTTAAACTCTCCTGTTCCGTTACAAGCATTTATGCTTGCCGGAGCAACAGTTTCTGTTGTGCTTTTAATTATCAATTTATTTAGTAAGATAAGTGCACATACTACATCATTCGGTGTATTAGCAGGTGTGATAATTACATCAGCACCTTTTGCATCTGTTGATATCAGAATTTATTTAGCAACAGCAATAATTTTAGCCGGACTTACAGCTACAGCCCGATTAGCACTTCAGGCACACTCACAAAAACAGCTTTACAGTGGTTTTTTACTCGGAATTGGGATAATGTGGATTATGCTATAAATGAGGGATAATACATAATTTTTTTATCTCTAAAACAAATTGATAAATATCCTATAAAGGCTTTTAAATTCTGCTATTTTTGCACCACTTAAAAAATAATTCAAACAATGGAATATAGAATAGAACACGACACAATGGGTGAGGTAAAAGTACCTGCCGACAAGTATTGGGGAGCCCAAACAGAACGTTCACGTAATAATTTTAAAATTGGTCCGGAGGCAAGTATGCCTAAAGAAGTAATACATGCTTTTGCCTACTTAAAAAAGGCAGCTGCACATGCAAATTGCGAATTAGGTGTATTAGCTGCTGAAAAAAGAGACTTAATAAGCAAAGTATGTGATGAAATTTTAACCGGTGCTTTAGACAACCAATTTCCATTAGTAATATGGCAAACCGGAAGCGGTACACAAAGCAACATGAATGCAAATGAAGTTATTGCTTACCGTGCACATGTATTATCCGGAGGTAGCCTTAATGATGCAAATAAAATTTTACATCCAAATGATGATGTAAACAAATCACAATCATCAAACGATACCTACCCAACAGCAATGCATATTGCAGCATATAAAATGGTGGTAGAAACAACTATTCCAGGAATAATTAAACTAAAAGAAACCTTAGCTAAAAAAGCAAACGAGTTTAACGGAATAGTTAAAACCGGAAGAACACATTTTATGGATGCAACTCCATTAACATTGGGTCAAGAGTTTAGTGGATATGTGCAACAGTTAGATAATGGAGTACGTGCATTAAATAATGCATTAGAAATGGTTAAAGAACTTGCATTAGGTGGCACAGCCGTAGGTACCGGACTAAATGCACCAAAAGGATACGATGTTTTGGTAGCTAAAAAGATTGCTGAATTTACAGGACTTCCTTTTGTAACTGCACCAAATAAATTTGAAGCATTAGCTGCACACGATGCAATGGTTGAGTTAAGTGGTGCATTAAAACGTGTAGCTGTAAGTTTAATGAAAATAGCAAATGATATACGTATGTTATCATCAGGGCCTAGAAGTGGGATTGGAGAAATAATAATTCCGGATAATGAACCGGGGTCATCAATTATGCCTGGCAAAGTAAACCCAACACAACCGGAAGCAATGACAATGGTGGCTGCACAAGTAATGGGTAATGATGTTGCGGTTTCAATTGGAGGCAGCACAGGACACTTTGAGTTAAATGTATTTAAACCATTAATTGCTGCTAATGTTTTGCAAAGTGCTCGCTTAATTGGTGATGTATGTGTAAGCTTTAATGATAAGTGTGCAGTAGGAATTGAGGCAAATATTCCTGTTATCAAACAACATTTAGAAAACAGTTTGATGCTTGTAACTGCATTAAATACACATATTGGATATGAAAAATCAGCAAAAATTGCAAAAACAGCACACAAAGAAGGTAAAACTTTACGTGAAGCTGCAATCCAATTAGGATACTTAACCAACGAAGAATTTGATGCGTGGGTGCGTCCAGAAAAAATGGTAGGAAACTTATAATACCAATGCTTAGCTTTTAAAAATTACATGGGCTGCTTTTGGCAGCCCATGTAATTTTTGTATAATTGCTTCGATGCAAGATATAGAACCAGTATGGAAAGGCATTTTAACCGGATTGTTATTTACTTTAACTTTCGGTACAGTGTTTTTTTCATTAATACAAACTAGTGTTAAACGAGGTATTTCCAAAGCATTAGCAATTGCAATTGGTGTTTTAATGAGTGATGCGTTTTTTATCAGCGTTACCGTATTAGGCATTGGTTTTGTAACTACCGAAATGCACAAGTACGATGTACAAATTAGAATAATTGGGTTTGCATTTTTAGTATTTATTGGGGTTCGTTCAATATTTAAAAAAGAAGTTGATCATACCGATGATATAGCCCCCACAGAAAGAAACGCTTCCTTATACGTACTTAAAGGAATTATGCTAAATAGCATTAATCCAATGCTTCTTATTAGCTGGATGGGCGCCTATACATACATTAAATCTACCACACAATTTAACGGAAATCAAATTTTATTCTATTTCATTATTGTGCTTTGCACCATGTTTGCCACCATGTTTGGTATTGTTTACTCGGCAGGCAAACTCAAAAATGTACTTTCAGCCAAAAACCTTAATCGCTTAAACATTTTAAGTGGAATAATATTTATAATTTTTGCATTTGCTATAATTTGGCCAGTTGCTAATAAATATTTTATTAATCCGGTAATGAAATGAAGTGAATGAAGAAGATATTCAATATAGAATTTCAGGTTTAAGTGAAAGAGATGCTTGTTCTGTTGTGCATTTAATGGTATAATTTCCTCCAAATAATAAGGCTTTATTTACACTTAAATGTCCGGCAGGGAAATTAAAAATTACCGGATAAGTATATTCTGCAACCGCATCCTTAATTATTTCTTCAGCACTTTTACCAAAAGGAATTGCATTGTCTTTCATATCACTCATACCGCCCACTATTAATGCTTGTATATGACTTAATTTATCGGCTCTTTTCAATGCCTGAATCATTCTATCAATATGGTATAAATACTCATCCAAATCTTCAATAAATAATATTTTGCCTTTTGTATTGATATCAGAACTACTACCCAATAAACTGTATAAAACAGATAGATTACCGCCAACCAATTCTCCTTCCGCTTCGCCAACTCTGTTAAGTGTATGTAACTTACAAGTGTAGTTCAACTCCTCTGATTCCATCAATATTTTTTGTAAACTATCTACACTTTCAATATCAATATTATGCGGCTGCATATTAATTGGCATAGTTGCATGTATAGTTGCCAAACCGAAGTTTCTATTTATGTGGCTATGAAAAACCGTAATATCACTATATCCAATAATCCATTTAGGATATTTTTCTAATAGCGAAAAATCAATTCTATCAATTATTCTTACCGAGCCAAATCCGCCCCGTGCAGCAATAATTGCCTTAACATCGGTGTTTTTAAGATAATCGTTGAATACTTCTGTCCTAATACTATCCTCGCCTGCAAACTGATTGCATTCCGAAAAAAGTTTTGGATGCAACAACACTTTTAAGCCCCATTGCTCAAAAACAGTACATGCATTTTGCAACTCATCCTTTGACACTTTACGTGCAGGTGCTGTAATTGCAATTGTATCCCCTTTTTTAAGTTTTAATGGAACTCTTTTTACTGCCATTATTAACTGTATTTTTCATCATACTTCAACTTCACATCCGCCACAATTTGCTTTATTTCTTGCTCTTTGCTTTTATCCGAAATTAATAATACATCATCAGTATCTACTACAATTAAATTGTTTACACCGTTCAATACAATAAGCTTGTTTTTATTTAAAGATGAACTTACCAAACAGTTAGTAGTATCATTATACAAACGTGTTGATTTATCAAATACCACATTTTTTCCATCATCTTTTTGGTCGGAATAATCGTATAATGATGCCCAAGTACCTAAATCGCTCCAACCAAAATCACCTGGAATTACAAAAACATTTTGAGCTTTTTCCATTAATCCAACATCAATAGAAACCGAACGGCATTGCTCATAAGCAGATTGAATTATAGAGGCTTCTTCGGGTTTATTAAAAAACTTTGAAGCATTATTAAACAGCTCAAAAAATTCAGGCAAATGTGTTTTAAAGGCTTCGCGAATGGTGGAGCCACTCCAAATAAATATACCTGCATTCCACAAAAAATCTCCACTTTCAATAAAAGTTTGAGCAAGATCCAAAGAAGGTTTTTCGGTAAAAGTTTTTACTTTATTAATTTTTTTGTCTTTATCGTTTTCAATGTATTGAATATATCCATATCCGGTATCCGGACGATTAGGCTTAATACCAAGTGTAATCAATGCTTTGTTTGATTTAGCATAATTCATCGCAAGCTCTACACTTTCAATAAAAGCATTCTCATTCAATATTAAATGATCACTTGGAGCAACGATAAAAACACCATGAGTATTTTCTTCATGAATTTTAGAGGTAGCATAGGCAATACAAGCAGCCGTGTTTTTTGCAATGGGCTCACCCAGTAAGCACTTATCATTTATATCCGGCAATTGTTCTTTAATTAACGGTATATAACTCTGATTGGTAACAATATAAATATTGTCTTTTTCAAATGCTTTTAAAAATCTTTCGTATGTACTTTGTAATAGAGTTTTTCCGATGCCAAGTATATCTAAAAACTGCTTTGGGCGTTGAGTTCTGCTATAGGGCCAAAATCTGCTTCCGATTCCACCTGCCATTATAATGGCATAGTGATTTTTGTTTTTCTCCATGCTTTTATTTATAAAATCGTATTGATTTATTTTTATTCAGATTTATTTTTAAAATAGGATTTATCTCTTATCTTAGTTTTGGCAAATTAAGATTTAAATCAGTTAATTTTCAAATAAGGATTTTGGAAATTAATTTAGCGCCCCTTTAATCAAATAGTCAATAATATATTATAAAAAATAGGATATGAAAGCGGATAGGAAAAGTGCAAAAGATAGTCTGAAAGATTTTTTTGGATTTGAGCAGTTCAAAGGTGATCAAGAAAAGATTGTAAATAGTGTTATTAATGGTGATGATACATTTGTAATAATGCCTACCGGTGGCGGCAAAAGCTTATGTTATCAACTTCCGGCACTAATGTTACCCGGAGTTACTATCATAATTTCTCCACTTATTGCATTAATGAAAAATCAGGTGGACCAATTACGTTCTTTTGGTTCGGATCAAATTGCTCACTTCCTAAACTCATCCTTAAATAAAGGCGACATAACAAAAGTAAAGAGTGATGTAAGCAGCGGTAAAACCAAGCTGTTATACATAGCACCCGAAACATTAAAGAAAGATGAAACAATTGATTTTTTAAAATCCATAAACATATCATTTGTAGCGGTAGATGAAGCCCATTGCATAAGCGAGTGGGGACATGATTTTAGACCGGAATACCGAAGAATTAAGCAAATGGTAAAAGAAATTAAAAATGTGCCTATGATGGCACTTACTGCCACTGCTACACCAAAAGTACAGCAAGATATTCAAAAGAACTTACAGATGAACGATGCCTTGTTGTATAAGTCATCCTTCAATAGAAATAATTTATTTTATGAGGTAAGACCAAAAGGCAAGAAAAATGATGTACTTAAAGATATTATTTCATTTATCAATAGCCGTAAAGGAAAAAGTGGAATTATTTATTGCCTTAGCAGAAAAAAAGTAGAGGAAATTGCAGGTGTATTAAAAGCTAACGGAATTAAAGCTTTGCCCTATCATGCAGGCTTAGATGCCAAAACAAGAGCTGCACACCAAGATGCATTTTTGATGGAAGATTGTGATGTAATAGTTGCTACAATAGCATTTGGTATGGGAATAGATAAACCCGATGTGCGGTTTGTAATTCATTACGATGTACCGAAAAGTATTGAAGGATATTACCAAGAAACCGGACGTGCAGGACGTGATGGTATTGAGAGTGATTGCTTGTTATATTACAATCCGGCCGATATAGAGAAGTTAGAAAAATTCATGAAAGACAAGCCGGTTGCTGAACGTGAAATAGGAGAATTATTGATTTTTGAAACACAAGCATTTGTTGAGTCCTCTGCATGTAGAAGAAAATTCTTGTTGCATTATTTTGGTGAAGAATTTGATGCAAAAGACTGTCATAAAATGTGCGACAATTGTCGTCATCCTAAAGCTAAAGTTGATGCAAAATCAGAAGCAGTTTTAGTATTACAAATAATAAAAGCCATTAAAGGCAA
>JACFNJ010000040.1:13315-14551 GCA_019454865.1 Bacteroidia bacterium | reverse complement strand
TCCGATCTGAGTTTTGAAAAAATTTCAGAAGAAGGTCGAGCATTTTTGGGAAGATAAAATATGTTGAGTTTAACTTGCAAAGCATCAATAAAGGCGGTAGTATATTTAGTATCTAAGCTTGAAACCAACGAAATGGTAAGCATTAAAGATGTTGCCAAAGAAATTGATGAAAACGAACACACCGTAGGTAAGTTGTTGCAGAAATTAGTAAAAGGCAATATTATAAAAAGCAATAAAGGACCTAAAGGAGGGTTTTATGTAACACCCGAACAAACGCAAATTAAAATTGTTGAAATAATAAAAATTATTGATGGCGAAGAAGTGTTTACACGGTGTGGTTTGGGTTTGAGAAATTGCAGCGAAACACGCCCATGCCCAATCCATACCGATTATAAAGTTGTACGTGATTTGTTCAAAAACTTATGTAATGAAAAAAAAGTATATGAGTTGTATGAAAACGTAAACAATGGTATGGCATACCTTACCGTGTAAGTTTTTAATTATATAGTTAAAGCGCTGATTAATTATATGCCAGCCAATAAGCACTTTTTAATGTTTATGTGAACACTGTGTTTTTTAATGTGCCCCAGTAAATTTGAGTTTAACAAAAATTCAAATTTCAAAACTTCATTTGATGAAGTTATCTGCTTTAAATAAACCGAAATAATTATAAATATCCGTATATTTACGAATGGTGTATTAAGTAAATCAATAATACTATGCAACATTCGTATTGGCATAAAATACCAATGGTTAGGATACTTGTTCCATTTATTTGTGGTATTAGTATCTCTATGTTTTATAGTATTTCGTTGCCAATAGCATTCAGTATTACAATATTATTTTTAGCATTTTCAATACTTTCAACAATATTTTTTAAAGCATATCAGCAGCGGTGGTTTAGCGGTTTCTTTTTGTCAATTACATTTTTTTGTGTAGGTATCTTACTTCATTTGGTACAGAATCCGTTATTGTACAAATCCCATTTTAGTAGAATTATTGCCCCTAAATCGTATATAATAATGGTGGATGAAGAGCCTATTGAAAAACTTCAGGTTTTTAAAATGCGCACTAAAGTTATTGAAGCCGTTGATAGTTTAAACAATCGTTATAAAACTACCGGATACATACTCCTCTACCTTGACAAAAACAGCAATCCATTGCAGTACGGACAAGTTCTAAAAATTAATGCTAACATAGTAAAAGAGGTTTCACCACCGAAAAATCCGGATGAGT
>JACFNJ010000040.1:0-13305 GCA_019454865.1 Bacteroidia bacterium | reverse complement strand
ACTACAAACGTTACCTTGCATTTAATCATATTTATTACCAAGCTTATGTAAACCAAAAGCAGTTTGCTGTTATTTCTGTAAACAATGGCAACCCAATTTTACAAGCAATTTATTCTGTACAACATTATTTTAAGCAGGTATTGAAACAATATATAAAAGAAAAAAATGAGGTTGGAGTAGCACTTGCATTGGTATATGGATTTGATGATGAAATTGAACAGAGCACATTAAACGCTTATGCCAATACGGGTACTTTGCACGTACTTGCGGTGTCGGGTATGCACGTTGGGTTAATCCTTTATATCTTAAACGGACTTCTGTTTTTTATGAATAAAAACAAGAAACTATTATTAGCCAAACGAACTATTTTGATTGCATGCATTTGGATTTATTCCGCCTTGTGTGGTTTATCGCCAAGTATATTACGTGCTACCGTTATGTTTACATTTATTCTTGTATCACAACTTATTGACAGAAAAACCAATATTTATAATACGCTTGCTGCCTCGTGTTTTGTGTTGCTTTGCTTTGATACAAATATGCTTGCTAATGTGGGATTTCAGCTTAGTTATATGGCTGTAATCGGGATTGTAGCTATCCAACCCTTACTATATAAATGGATTGTTACACACAATTGGTTGCTTGATCAGATTTGGAAAATAACTTCTGTATCCATAGCTGCACAAATAACAACTACGCCTATTGGAATTTTATATTTTCATCAATTCCCAAACTGCTTCTTGTTTTCTAATTTATTAATAATTCCACTCACTACAATAATACTTTACGCTTGTATTGTTTTGTTATTAGTATCGCCTTTTCCGGTAATAGCTGAACAGGTAGGGTGGCTTACTAAGCATTGCATTGCATTTACCAACTGGTTAGTAAAGCAAGTGGAATCAATACCCTATGCTTATGTAAATGGCTTGCAAATTGAGATTATACAAAGCATCTTTATGTATGTTTTTTTCATTGCTATTATTTATTACTTTATAAATCGTAATATAATATTATTAAAAACCGCAATCTTGAGTTTAATAATTTTTATATCAATACATGTGTTTCAAAATTTTTCACTATACAAACAACAAAAATTAATTGTGTACAGCATATCCAAAGGAACAGCTATAGGTTTATTTCAAGGCAGTAATGCGTCTTATTTTTTAGATAGCACAATGCTTTCAAACAAAGAAAAATTCAAGTTTCATTTACAACAAAACATTTGGAAAAACAGAACAAGTACTATTGATACAATAGCAATAAATAAAAATTGGCAGGTAGTAAATGTGGCAGGTAAATCTATTGTGCTCTCAGGTAAAGGTAATGCAGATGTTAAAACTCCGGATTTATTAATAATACGATATCCAATAAAAGATGAACAGCTATCAAATATCAATCCGAAGCAAATAATAATAAACGGTTCGCTTAGTTTGTATACTGCAAAACACATAGAAGAATATTGTATCCGGAAAAATATTTCATTTTATAATGTGTCCAATTCAGGGGCTTTTCAATTATCATTGTAAGCAATATGAGTAAATTAGTTTTATACGAAGCAAAAAACAGAATCGGTTATATAACGTTAAATCGTCCTGAAAAAAGAAATGCTTTAAGTTATGAATTAGTAAGTGAACTTAAACAAACACTTAGAGATGCAGAAAAAGATAAAAATTGTAAAGTAATTGTACTTAGAGGGAGCGGTGAAGCATTTTGTGCAGGTGCTGATTTGGCATATTTACAACAACTCCAAAACAATTCATATGAAGAAAATGTAGAAGACTCTTTGCATTTAAAGGAATTGTTTTATTTAATTCACAACAACTCCAAAGTAGTAATATCAATGGTAGAAGGGGCGGCTTTAGCCGGTGGGTGTGGCTTAGCTACAGTATGTGATTTTTGTTTTGCTACACCTGAAAGTTTATTTGGCTATACTGAAGTTAAAATTGGGTTTGTACCTGCAATTGTTATGGTATTTTTACTACAAAAATTAGGTGAAAAAACTACCCGAGAATTACTATTAACCGGTGAGGTTTTTGATGCACAAAAAGCATTAAAACTAAACTTAATTACAGATATTATTAATAAAGAATCAATAGCTGAAACAGTAGAAAAATTTGCTGAAAAATTATGCAAAACTGCTTCATCCCAATCACTTTCTATTGTAAAAGAAATGTTGGCAACAATTCCCGGCAAGAATATAAATGACGCATTACTATATGCTGCTAATACAAACGCTAAAGCAAGAGCAACAGAAGATTGTAAACGAGGTATTGCAGCTTTTTTGAACAAAGAAAAACTTAGTTGGTAATAAAAAACAAAACCGATAGAGTGAAACTCTACCGGCTTGTCTTTACCCCCAAATTATAGCATAAATGCTATTTTGTTTAAGTATGATAACCCCTCATACAATTAAAACCGAGTGCAAGATATGTTAAGTGGTGCAAATTTCCAAATTAATGGCAAAATAATTATACTAATGTTAATCACCCTTGAAAATAAAGGTTTTTAATTTATATCAACGGCATAAATTGCCTGAATAGGTACAAGTTTTTTGTTTTCAATCCAAACGTATTTGTTATCAACCCCAAGTATTTTGGTTTCAATTTTCTTGTATCCGTTTAGTGTTTTTAGCACTAACACGGCTTTAATATCTTTTCCTTTAGTAAGTGTAGCGGCTTTGTCTAAATTAACTCTGCGTACACACTTATCTTCAAAAGTGGTCAATACATCTTCCGGTAAAAGTTTTACTTCGGTTATGTCATGTACCGATTCAATTTCTCTAACATTAATTACAACTTGCATGGTGTGTATAAAATAAAATATGCCGGACAAATATACCCGGCATATTAATTAGTTCAAAGTAAAGATAATATATTTACAATGCACTTTCGTATCTACGGCTAACTTCTGTCCAATTGATGATGTTCCAGAAAGCGGCACAATAATCCGGTCTGCGATTTTGGTAGTGTAAATAGTAAGCGTGTTCCCATACATCCAAACCTAAAATTGGTGTTGCTTTGCACTCTGCAATATCCATTAATGGGTTATCTTGGTTAGGAGTTGAGCATATTTTTAATTTACCATCTTGTACACATAACCACGCCCAACCACTACCAAAGCGAGTTGCAGCAGCTTTATTAAATTCTTCTTTTAGCTTTTCCATACCGCCCAAATCTGTATTTATAGCTTGCAATAGCTTTTCGGATGGGCTTGATGGGCTTCCGCTTAATATGCTCCAAAACAAGGAATGATTGTAATGACCACCACCATTGTTGCGCACAGCAACCGGATATTTGCTTATGTTTTTGCAAATTTCTTCAATAGATAATTTCTCTGCATCCGTTCCGGCTATAGCATTATTTAAATTGGTAATATATGCTTGGTGATGTTTGGTATGGTGGATTTCCATGGTACGAGCATCAATGTGTGGCTCTAATGCAGAATACGCATAAGGTAGTTTTGCTAATTCAAATGCCATAATATTTTATTAGTTTAATTGTTAAAAAATTGAATGGCGAAGTTAAAATTTATATTCGTATTAAACCGTACGAAACCAATTAACCGAAATATAATATTTGATTATTTTTTTGATGAAATATTGATACGTATTATTTTCTTAATCTGTCAAAGAAAACTTGCAGCAATTGTTTGCACTCGGATTCCATAATCCCCGATACAATTTCTGTTTTGGGATGATACAAATTACCTAACCTTCCGGCCCCTTGTTTTTCATCTTTTGTTCCAAAAACCACTTTACTTATTTTAGACCAATATAATGCGCCACCACACATTACACAGGGCTCAAGGGTAACATATAATGTACAATCTGTTAAATATTTTGCACCAAGATAATTTGTTGCAGCGGTAATTGCTTGCATTTCTGCATGAGCAGTTACATCATTCAACTGCTCAGTTAAATTATATCCTTTGCCAATCACTTTATTATTACTTACAACAACTGCACCCACCGGAATTTCTCCAAACTCAAATGCCTTTTGTGCTTCTTTATAGGCCATCTGCATAAAATAAGTATCGGTATAAAGTGATTCCATTTTTTGATTGTAAAGTTTCCTTTATTGATAATAAATTATTTCAAATCAAGCATGCGTTGTCGAGTTACTTCGTAGCAAGCAATACCTGCAGCAACAGAAACGTTTAGAGATTGTACACCAAACTCCATAGGAATTTTTGCCAAGTACGAACATTTTTTTATAACATCAGCGCTTATTCCGGTTTCTTCATTACCAAGTACTATGGCAATCGGTATTTTTAAATCCAATGCAAAAATAGGTTGTGCCCCTTTCTCGGTGCAGGCTATTGTGGTTATGCCGGATTGATTAAGCAATTCCATTGTTGATTTCATGTTTTTTTCTCTACAAACCGAGATATGATTTAATGCACCCGCAGAAGTTTTTATTGCATCATCAGTTACTAATGCACCTCCTATATCCGGTATTACCAATGTATTTACACCTGCACAATAAGCGCTTCGTGCAATAGCTCCAAAATTTCGCACATCGGTAATCCTATCCAACACTAATATAAACGGCACTTTACCTTCTTCGTATAATTGTGGAATAACATCATCAAGCCGAAAATATGTAACCGGAGATATATGTGCTATTACGCCTTGGTGGTTTTTGTTTGTATTAAAAATACCGGATTGTTGTGGTATATATTGAAAAGGAATTTTATGTGTATTCAATAAAGTTACTAATCCTTGCATTAAAGGATTGGAAACACCGCGCTGTATAATTACTTTATTCAATTCTTTGCCGGCTAATATAGCTTCGCTTACGGCACGAATTCCGTATATACTATTTTGCTCTGATTTGGCAGATAATTTTGATTGTTCTTTTCTAAACTTGTTTCTATCGGAATACATTGGTGCAAATGTAATCAAATCAATCTACCTCACTAATCATACAATTCAAATTTGATTTGCTTTTTATCAAATCCCATGTTTTGTATTCGTTCGCGTGCTTCAAGTATCATTTGTTTCCACCCGCATAAATAAAAAACACTATCCGGTTTGTTTGAAAATATTTCTTCGTAAATTGAATGCACATATCCGCGCCTTCCATCCCATTTCTCATCAGCTCGCGACAGTGTAGGTATAAATGTAAACGATTTTATTGTTTCACTTAATTCTGTTAATTCTTTTTGGTATAAAATGTCTTCAACTGTACGATTTCCGAACAACAACCATATATGCTTGTGTGGAATATTTTTTTGCAATACGTGAAAAATCATGCTTCGAAAAGGAGCAACTCCGGTACCTGTTGCAATTAAGCATAAATTACTTTCAATATTTTCGGGCAATGTAAATTTACCTAACGGGCCTGCAACCGGAACAATGTCGCCTACTTTATAATTTGCCCAAATATAAGGAGTACCAATGCCATTTGGATTAAGCACAATGATTAATTCAAAGATATTATCCGTATTTGGTGCTGAGGATATGGAATAGCTTCTGTTGGTAATTTTTGAAGGTATAGGCAGGTCTAACATTACAAACTGCCCCGGTTTAAATTGAAAAAGTTCATCACCAAGCATTCTAAATATAAACCGCCTTACTGAAGGAGACTCTTCAATTATATAAATGATTTCAGCCTGTTTGTATGGTGATTTCATAATGTAATATTAATGCTATATGCAATCCATTTTAAGCAAAAATTATGTTCCAATTTATTGATATATTTTGTAAAATTGAAACTATTTTTTAAATAAAATTTATTCTTACAACAACATGTTTTTTATAAACCAAAAATTAATTGCAAATGTCGTATTTGTATTCTTATCATTTACATCCTTTGCCCAACGTAGCAATTGTAGTGTTGCTCCATACAGTAACACACTTATGCAACCCGATGGAAGCGAGATTACTCTTACACCATTAGGCAATGAAGCAATTCACTATTTAGAAACCAACGATGGTTATACCGTTTTAAAAAATACAGAAGGCTATTTTGAATATGCAACATTAGATGAAAATAAAAATTTGAAATTAAGCGGAGTTATTGCTCGCAACACAGATAGAGGGAAGGCAATGCCTTTTCAGGCACACCTAAGATACAGCAATGCACAGCAACAAATTTTATTAGAAGCACATGCCCAATTGAATGAAACAAGAAATGAATTGAACAAAGCAACAAATCCAAATCCATTTCCACCAAAAGGAATTCGTAAGGTTCCAGTAATATTAGTAGAATACCCGGATTTACGTGCAACAATTGCCCCCGAACAGTTTGAGCTATTATTTAACCAAATAAACTATAATGAAACAGGTTCTTTCCGTGATTTTTATTTAGCGACTTCCAATAACCAATTAGACTTAACATGTAGTGTATATGGTTGGGTAATGGCTGATAGTAACTACAAATATTACGGTAAAGGAAGTAGCCCCAATTATAGCACAGCTACAAGAAGTTTGCTACTTAAAGCACTACAAAAAGCTAATGACACATTTAACATAGATTTTAAACAATACGATAACGATAATGACGGATTTGTAGATGGTGTTATTATTTTACATGCTGGTATTGGTGCAGAAGAGCAAAGTGCACCTAATGCTAATGATTATATTTGGTCGTTTCGCTCCACATTACAAATTGCACAACGCCCAACGTATGATGGAGTAAAAATTGCTGCTTTTGCTATGTTTCCCGAAAAAAGATATTCGTCCGGTGCATACACAATGGTTGGAATTGGTGTAATGAGCCATGAGTTTGGGCACTTACTTGATTTACCCGATTTATACTCTACACAATATGTAAACGAAGGAGCAGGAAATTATTCATTAATGGCCGGTGGTCCTTGGCTAAATAAGGAAAGAACCCCTTGTTATAACGATGCCTGGAGCAGAATAAGAATGGGTTGGGTTACACCTACAGATATTACTGATACTGCCACCTATCAACTAAATTATTGTGTGGTTGATAGTGATATGGTTTATCGAATAAAAACAGCTAGATCAAACGAGTATTTTTTGTTAGAGAATAGACAACGTAAAGGCTTTGATTCGTATTTGCCATCCAAAGGATTAGCAATTTGGCACATTAATACCAACATGGCAAGGTTACTATCTGAAAGCGGCAACAATAATGTAAACAACGACACATCCCAATTAGGTGTAGGCTTATTGCAAGCAGATGGGTTAAGAAATTTAGAGATGAACCAAAACCGTGGAGATGCAACAGACTTATTTCCTCAAAACAATAAAAATAACTGCACACCTTTTACCAAACCCAATACAAGTTTGCATTATAAAACCAATGGTATTCGCGTATCATCAGGGGTGTTTATAACTAATATTAAGCAAAATGCAGACAGCAGTATTGTTTTTGAATATGGAAGAAACAAATCGGCAGCATTTGCTGCAAACCGTTCAAGTGGCTGTGCTCCATTAAATGTAAACTTTACGTCTAATACGGTTGGTGCTGATTCATTTGTGTGGGATTTTGCAAATGGAAACATATCATATAACGAAAATCCGCCACAGCAGGTTTTTACCAAAACAGGAATCTATATAGTTACTTTAAAAACATTTTATGAAGGTGTGTTTTCTGATTCCGGCTTTCAGGTAATTACAGTATTAGAAACACCTGAAATTAGCTTTGGTTATGAAAGAGATTCGTTATACAATATAAAATTAGTAAACTTTACTAAATATGGTAATACATATAATTGGGTAATTACAGGTAAAGATACATTAATTCACTCTTCTGATACTACTCCTCAATTTGGTATTAGTGGTCCTCAAAAAATGTTGGTTCAATTAACGGTTGTATCAAAGGATGGTTGTTCTAAATTTAAACAAGACAGTATCGAGATTTTTGCCGTTGGTCTTCCTTCTATAGTTGATTACCAAAAAATAGCTGTAACTGCATACCCTAATCCAACACACAATGAATTAAACCTTGTTTTTAATCTTCCACAGGCTGCACATACTACAGTTGATATATTCAATGTGTTAGGTGTAAAAGTTAAATCTATGCCGGGCATTACGCTAAACAAAGGAGAACAAAAGTTGTCAGTGAGTTTAGAGTCATTAACACCCGGATTGTATATAGTAGAATTAAACTCAGGAATTGGAAAAGCTCAGATAAAAGTTAGAAAAGAATAATCAAAGAACTCATGTTTACTTCTTTGCTTAATTTGTTTTATCCGCATGTATGTGTTGGGTGTAACAATACGCTTTTAAAGGCAGAGAAGTTTTTATGTTCTACTTGCATTATGAATTTACCCGAAACTAATTTTCATCTTAATTCAGATAATGCCTTAGAAAAAATATTTTGGGGAAGAATACCTTTGGTACAAGCTTTTTCGTTTTTATTTTTCAAAAAAAAGGGAACGGTTCAACACATTTTACATGAGTTGAAGTACAAAAACAATCCCGACTTGGGAGTTTTTATTGGCAATATGTTTGGCTCAAAACTAAAAGACAGTGGTATTTATTTTGATGCAATTGCTGCTGTACCACTTCACCCGGATAAGCTAAAATTACGTGGATACAACCAAAGCCTTTGTTTTGCAAAAGGCTTATGTGAAAGTATGGGAAGCAAACTTTTAGAAGATACCATCATTAGAACTAAAGCAACTGAAACACAAACACGAAAAGGCAGATACGAAAGATGGGAAAATGTAGATGAAGTTTTTCGGGTAATGAAACCAAATGAAGTTGAAAACAAATCTGTGCTTTTGGTAGATGATGTAATTACAACAGGAGCTACAATTGAAGCGTGTGCAAGTACAATTTTAGATTATACCAACAAACTAAGTGTTGCAAGTATTGCCTATGCTGTTAACTAAAAAGGCGCATCATCTCAATTGAAATGATGCGCCTTTATTGTTAATTATAATACCAGTTATTTAATCAGAATTCGCTTAGTTACAGAATTACCATCATTTAAAATTATTTGAACAAAATACATTCCGGTTTTTAGTTCCGAAACATTGATGTTTAGATAATTTGAGTTTGACTCACCATTTAATAAAATCCGACCTGTAATATCAATAATACTAAATGAGCTTATCTGTCCGGCAACACCATCCAAATTTATATGTAATACATCATTTGCAGGATTAGGGAATACACTCAGATGCTTACTAATATTTGTGTTTTCTTTAACTCCTGTAAAGTTTGCTAAATCTAATTGTACTGCAATACGTGGAGCAACAAAATTCACAATAGTGTCAATGTATGCCTTAGCAGTAACAGCTGACATGAATGGGTTAGTAAAACGGGATAACGAATCAGCTGCTCGTCCATTAGCAGGAAGAGGGTAATTATAAAACATTGCAAGATTAGTGTTTTGAATAATTGTTGTATCCCACCACTCCCAAGGTGCGCCATCTAACGGATACTTAGGAAAAATTGGAAATAAATTTTTCACATTACCGCTTGCAGCCATAGCACGAGTAGTATATACATCGGTAAATGTTGCTGCATTTATTTTATCGTTTACACCTAAGCTATTTGCCATAGGAATTACAACTCCTGCACCGGATGCGCTTGGTATAACAGTTTGCCCTGTAGGAATACGAACATCTCCGGTATAAAACGGTGCGAATAAATCGCTAACAACTTGAATACCCACAACAGGTAAACTGTTGCTTTCCATCCAAGATGAATCACCCATTGCACCACCATAATGGAAAACCATATTAGCATCACCGGAAACAGTTGTATCTGCGGATATATTAAAATAAGGAAGTCCTCCCAAGCCTTTCCAATTGCCTAATGTATCAACACTAACCATAGGGGATAAATCACCACGTAAAAATTTTATATTAGATTCAATTTCTTCAATTTTATCAACAGAGCCAAGTGCTAATGCTATATAACCTCCGGTAGCTTGTCCGCCAACAACTATTTTTGTTGGGTCAATACCATAAGTAGTTGCATTTTTTCTTAAAAACCGTATGCAATTTCTTGCATCTTGAATACCGCGATAGGTAGCCTTAATCAAGTCTTCGGTTAATATTTCTTGTTGGGTTGAAGTAGCACGCCATCCCATACGATAGCTTGCTGCAACTGCTACATATCCTTTTTTCGCTAAGCGTGTTGCTAACTCCACAATTGAACTATCCGTTCTTGATCCTGTAGCTTGTTTGTTTGCAATAGCAGGAATGTAACTTCCGGTATGCAATAAAATAATTGCCGGACGTAACACATTGCTATCCCCTGCAGGTGAATAAATATCGCATTTCAAATCTACCGTTAAAAACGGAGAGTAATTGGCAGTTGAATCCGGATACCCCGAATTGAACAAGATATTCATGGAGCGATTGGTATTATATACCACATTGGCAGTTTTGCTAACGCTCGTAAATACATCATCAACGTAGCGTGTTTGTGCCATTAGTGTAGTTAATGAGCAAATTACTCCTACTACTAATAAAGCTACTTTAAGTACTTGTTTTTTCATTTTTAATTGGATTAAAGTTTTTACTAAAATACAACTTTTTAGTACACTACAATTTTTATTTCCAATTATTTAATTCAAGCAACAAACTAATATATGCCATTCGTCCAATATGTGGGCCACCATAAACTTGATAAACGCGGTTGTCTAATAGATTACTTGCTCCTATTTTACAAGTTAAATACCATTGGGGGATGCGTTTGCTTAGTTGTGCATCTACCATATCATAAGCAGGTACTGTTCCGGTAAATTGTGGTGAGCCTTCAAACATAAATTCTGTTTGGTATTTATAGTTAATGCCATAACTCCAGAAACGAGAAGTTAATTCGCCATAATTGATATTAAACTCTCTGCCACTAATTCCAATATTGTATTTGTGCTCGGGTGTATTAAATGCGGGAATTAATGGATCGGTTGAGCCATTTCTGTCCAATTTATTCCAAGAATAATTACAAGAAAGTCCAATAATTTTGGAGTAAAAATATTGAATCCCAATGGTAATACCTTGGGTAGTTACTCTATCAACAGCATTCGCTGCCACCCGATAAATGTTTAAGATTTCAGGTAATGCACCAGGTTGCCAATTTATATCTGCCCCTATTTTATATCCTATAAAACTTGTGTACCAACTATGGTAATAACTGATGTCATAGAAAAACTTATCTTTCCAAATACTTCCACGATAGCCAAATTCAATTGTTTTAACTTCTTCCGGTTGAATAGGTGCCACATTAAAATATTGCAAATAACTTTTACCGTTGTCAAGAGCATCAATAAATGATGAAACAGTAACTAAACTATCAAAACCATTTAAGTTTCCTTTTAATACGGCTCTTCCCACGTTCATCAAAATATATTGGTCGGCAAGTGTTGGGTTTCTGATTGCTGATGAAATAGATGTACGAAAAATCTGTTTATTGTTAATGTACACAATGGTGGCTGCCGGAGAAAAAAGCATTTGAAAGTTTTCATTCTTATCTACCCTTGCGGTAGCACTAAATTTTAAGTTTTTATTTAATAAGTCTTTTTCTACTCCAAGATAAACTCCAAACTCTTTGTTGCGAATTAAAACATCTCCTGTATCTGAAAAAATTGTACCTTGAGAATTTGGTGCATACAATCTGAAGTTGCCGCCACTTATGCATGTGGTTGAAAACATTGTCCACCTGTATTCGGCAGCTGCATGGTATAATGCAGAGCGATCAAACAAACGTGAGCCACCTTCTGTATTGGTAGATGATGTTATTTTTTGAAACAACGAATCAAATGCAAATGTGCCGGGAACAACTCGGGAAGTGTAATTTAGTGCTGCCGATGGTCCATTTGCAATATTGCGCGCCATGTTATGAAAATAATAAAGCGAATCTATTAATGATGAACGCCAATAGTTTTCAATAAAATTTAATCGTTCGGCATTTGGAATGTTTTTAAGCATTAAACCACTATTCAGGTTTCTAGAATACCAACTAGTTAAATATCCTCCAAGATGTTTGCTTAATGCATTGTTATAATCCATTGCCCAGTAATTATCGGGCTTACTTGCATTTTGCATTTTAATAGCCGTACTATATGCATCGTAGCTTTTCCCGGCATCTTCGCTTGTTGTATATACGCGTACAAAAAATTTATTCTCTTTACGTACTTCAAACCTGTTTTGGTAAAATAAAATATCTTTTAAGCTGAAGCGATTGTCTCCTTGGTAAACAGTTGTTCCGGTACTAAATGCCGATGTATATATTGCTTCAATATCTTTTGTTATTTTATAATGTAAAGCCAGATTTGTTTTTAAGTTATATGTATTGTAATCTACTAAGTCTTTTTCTGCATAACCATCTCTTAAATAATATCCTCTACCAACCAATATCACAGAACTGGGTTTGGTATAAAACACACCGCTTGAAAACTCGTCTCCATAACGATTTACTGCATCATAACCTCCGGGATTGTTTTTATCTACCGGAGATTGGTAGGTAGGCTCATAATTAGTGGCGTTCCAATCGTATGCCTGCATATAAAATATATTTGCTTTGTAAGCAAACTTATCCTCTCCTTTTTTATTTTTTATTATTTGTGCCCATCGTAATGCTGTTTCAAGCAAACTTCGCTCACCTACTTTCACAGATGCTGTTAAACCCGGGGATAGAAACGGGGATTTTGTTTGCATATTTATTACTCCGTTAAAAGCATTGGGGCCATAATAAGAACTACTTGCACCTACAACTAAATCTACTTTTTGAATATCTATTTCGCTTGCCCCTAAAAAGTTTCCAAGGCTAAAATTTAAACCCGGACTTTGATTATCAACTCCATCTATTAACTGCAAACTACGTACGGGTGATGTACTATTAAACCCACGCGTATTAATAATTTTAAACCCAATGCTTGCCGCAGTTAAATCTACACCTTTTAAATGAGCTAAACCTTCATAAAAATTTGCTGCAGGTGTTTGCTTTATTGCAATTGCATCCATTGTTTCAATGGTTATTGGCGCTTGTTTTTGTTTTTCAGATATTCTACTGTCTTTTATTTCTACATCGTTTAATTGTTGTATGCTTTCTTCCAATTTAATTACTACAGCCTTACTTATGTCGGATACTGTAACGGTAACGGGTGCATACCCTACATAATTTATTTGCAACAAGTATGGCGGATTTGCTTGTGTTTTTATTTCAAATTTACCATCAAAGTCAGTAGTAGAACCGACATTTGTGCCTTTTAACAAAACTGTTGCACCTATTAAAGGTTCGTTGGTTTGTTTATCTTTTACAATGCCTTTAATGATGTTATCAGCACATACATTAGCAGTTACAAAAAAAGATAGAATACAAGTAATATAGATGCTAAGCAAGTTCAATTGGTAAAATATCTTTTTAGCAAG
>JACFNJ010000303.1 GCA_019454865.1 Bacteroidia bacterium | reverse complement strand
AGAATAATTTGCATAAATAGATTGTAAAGATAAAAATAAGTTGCAACGCTGCATAAAAAAATCCCGCAAGTATATACCAGCGGGATTTTTTTTCTGAAATTATGTTATTTATGCATGATTTGAGCAAAGTTGTGCACCCAGATATTCTCTATTCATGCGTGCAATATTGCTTATTGAAATACCTTTCGGGCATTCAGCTTCACAAGCTCCGGTATTGGTACACGAACCAAATCCTTCTGCATCCATTTGATTAACCATGCTTAATACACGCTCTTTACGCTCCGGTTGACCTTGTGGCAGTAATGCAAATTGGGATACTTTAGCAGATACAAATAACATTGCTGATGCATTTTTGCAAGCTGCTACACAAGCACCACATCCAATACATGTTGCTGCTGCAAAAGCCATATCGGCATCTTCTTTACCAATCGGAATTGCGTTAGCATCTTGTGCATTACCTGTATTTACAGATATAAATCCACCGGAAGCGATAATTCTGTCGAATGCAGAGCGATCAACTGCTAAATCTTTTATTACCGGAAAAGCTTTGGCTCTCCATGGTTCAACTACTATGGTATCGTTGTTTTTAAATGAGCGCATGTGCAATTGGCAGGTAGTAATGCCTTGTTGCGGACCATGCGGTCGACCATTAATAAACATACTGCACATACCGCAAATACCTTCACGGCAATCGTGATCAAATGCAACTGGATCCTTTCCTTCATTTATCAATTGTTCGTTCAACACGTCAAACATTTCCAAAAAACTCATATCCGGTGAAACATTTTTTATCGGATAAGTTTCAAAGCGTCCACGATTATCTTTATTTTTTTGTCTCCACACTTTAAGTGTTAAGTTCATATCTCCACTCATAATTTTCTGTATTTTATTTTTAAGTTTTAGTGGTATTAATTATTTATAAGAGCGTTGTGCTACTTTAATGTTTTCGTAATTTAACATTTCCTTGTGCATCTCCCATTTGCCATCATTTAGCATTTCCCATGCCGATACAAAGTTGAAGTTTGCATCATCACGTTGCGCTTCACCTTCTTCGGTTTGGTATTCTTCACGGAAGTGTCCTCCACAGCTTTCATTTCTGTTTAGTGCATCCATACACATTAATTCGCCAAGCTCCAGAAAATCGGCTACGCGACCTGCTTTTTCCAATTCAGGGTTAAATTCATTTTGTTCGCCCGGAATTCGTACATCTTTCCAAAACTCAGCACGCAATGCTTGTATTTCGCTAATTGCTTCTTGCAAGTGTTTTGCATTACGCGCCATACCGCATTTTTCCCACATTATTTTGCCTAATCGTTTATGGAAATGATCTACCGATTTGGTTCCTTTAATGCTCATTAATTTATCTAATTGAGCCTTTACAGCTGCCTCTGCTTTTACAAATGGTTCGCTGTTGGTATCAATCGGGTTGGTACGTATTTCGTTGCTTAAATATGCACCAATTGTGTAAGGAATTACAAAATATCCATCAGCTAAACCTTGCATAAGTGCTGATGCTCCTAATCGGTTTGCACCATGATCAGAGAAATTGGCTTCACCTAAAGCGTACAATCCCGGCACAGTTGTCATCAAATTATAATCTACCCATAATCCACCCA
>JACFNJ010000039.1:5188-14699 GCA_019454865.1 Bacteroidia bacterium | reverse complement strand
AAATCATCTGAAGGCAACTTATCTTCCCATATTTTTATTAATCCATAAGTAGTAAAAGATGTACCGTCAATTAACGCAACATTGGTATAATTACCTTTAGCCTCAATGTAATTAATGTCTTTAATTTTAATGAATTTCATTTCATTATCAATATTCATCAAAACCATATTATCGTAGCCAAACCGATGAGCATTTTTATTGGTTATTTCTTCATGAACCACTTTCTCGGTGTTTTCTTCAACAACAATATTCAATCGACTTAGAGCTTTCTTCAGACGATCAAAACTTATTGGCTTAACAATATAGTCAATGGTATTAAACTCGAAAGCTTTTACAGCAAAATCTGGGAATGCTGTAATGAATAAAACTTTGGTTTTACCATTTACATGCTTTAATAAATCCAATGAGTTTGCCCCTTTTAAATCAATATCCATAAATATCAAATCCACATCCGAATTTTCACGAATAATAGCCTCAGCATCCTTTAAATTAGATGCAACACCTTCTACAGTTATATAGGAAAAGTCTTTTAAAAACTCCTTTAATAAGGTTACTGATGACGAATCATCCTCAATAATTATTGCACGAATTACAGTAGCCATTTGTTATATTTATTGCTTATTATATGAACTAATGATGCGAATATCATGTTTTTTCCTCACATCTTCAATTCATTTTAAAAATTGATTAATTTATCAGCTATAATTGCGCTTTATATTTTTATGAAAAATTTATTTACACCAAGTACTTGGAAAGAATATGAGTTAATTGATTGTGGTGATTTGGAAAAATTAGAACGTTTTGGTCAATACATCCTAAGACGACCTGAACCACAAGCACTTTGGAAAAAGCAATACAGTGAGCAAGAATGGCAAAAACTTACCGATATTAAATTTACACAAAAAGGAAGTCATGCAGGTGTTTGGACAAAAAATAAAAATATAGCAGATAAATGGAAGCTAAGCTATCCGCTTCAAGAAAAGCAGTTGAATTTTAATTTATCCCTTACATCTTTCAAGCATATTGGTATTTTTCCGGAACAAGCACTTAACTGGGAATATATTTATGCTAAAACCAAGTTGGTAGCAAATACGCCTAAGGTCTTAAATTTATTTGCATATACCGGTGGGGCATCATTAGCGGCTAAAGCTGCCGGTGCTGATGTAACACATGTGGACAGTGTAAAACAAGTAATTAGTTGGAGTAAAGAAAACATGCTTGCATCTGGATTAACAGACATACGATGGGTGGTAGAAGATGCGCTAAAATTTGTAAAACGTGAAGTAAAGCGAGGAAATAAATACAACGGGATTATACTTGACCCGCCTGCTTATGGTATTGGTGCTAATGGTGAAAGATGGAAACTGGAAGATTCAATAAATGAAATATTACAGGATATTGCATTACTATTGGACAAAAAACATTTTCTTGTACTCAATGTGTATTCACTAGGACTAAGTCCTTTGATATTAGAAAATTTAATAAAAACCAATTTTAATCAATCGGAGAACTTAGAGTTGGGTGAAGTATTTTTGCAAGCTAAATCATCGGTAAAATTACCACTAGGAATTTTAGCAAGATTTTGCAATTTATAGCTAAACTACATTTTGTATTTTTTCTTTAATTGAAAGAAGTAGTTCCTGCTAATTTCAAACGGTTTTTCTTCTCCTTTTAAAAACATTCGTCCGGTATCGTTAGCCCATTTTTCTATACGTGTTACATTTTCAATATTTACAATGTTTGAGCGATGTATTTGTATAAACACTTCTTCCGGTAATTTTTCTCTCCAGTTTTTTATCGAGTTGTAGGTAACACACAGCCTACCATCTGCTAAATGAACCTTAGTATAATTACCGAATGCTTCAATATAATTAATATCGGTAACTCGAATGAAATTCATTTTATTATCAAAACTTAACAGAATAATTTGATTTGAAGTAAATTTCTCATTGTTATTTGGTTCAATTTCTACTTCATCATTTATATTAATAACCTTTTCTATTGCCTTAGTCAATCGCTCCATGCTCACAGGTTTTAACAAATAATCTACCGCATTAAGTTCAAAAGCTTTAATAGCATAATCAGCATGTGAGGTAATAAAAATTACCATCGGGTTATAGTCAATTGTTTTTAATAAATCAATTGAAGTTAAGCCATTCAGGTCAATATCTAGTAGTAATAAATCCGGTCTTTCATCGGAAATAATATTTTGAGCCTCTTCGAAATCTGCAGCTTCACCTACTATTTTTATTTTTTCAAATGAATCTAATAGCTTTTTAAGCACAGCCCGCATGCTTTCAACATCATCAACTATAACAGTTTTTATCGTATCTTTCATAGAATGGCTCCTCGTATTATTATAACCCCAAAAATTTAACTATTGCAATGCAATATATAAATATAAAGCAATTACAAAAATTAAGAAATAGTTATGTGAATAGCATACGCAATCAGTTATTCACATTACTAATTTATTTTTTTGATTTACAAGTGTGTATAAGTATTAAAGCGTGGGATAATTTAATCCAAATTTGTTTTTTCAGGACGCATTTGCGGGAACAACAATACATCTTGTATCGAGGGATTATTTGTCATTATCATTACTAACCTATCTATCCCTATTCCAATACCGGCTGTTGGTGGCATACCGTACTCCAATGCACGTAAAAAATCATTGTCAATAAACATTGCTTCGTCATCACCACGTTCCATCAATTGCATTTGTTCTTCAAATCGTTTACGCTGGTCAATTGGGTCGTTTAATTCAGAATATGCGTTTGCAAGTTCTTTTCCATTTACCATTAATTCAAAACGTTCAACCAATCCTTTCTTACTACGGTGTTTCTTTGTAAGTGGGCTCATTTCTACCGGATAATCGGTAATAAATGTAGGTTGAATAAAATTACCCTCGCATTTTGCTCCAAATATTTCATCAATTAATTTTCCTTTACCAATATTAGTAGGAACATCAATATGTAATTGTTTACAAACATCACGCAATTGCGATTCATCCATTTCACTAATATCAATACCGGTATGTTCGCGGATAGCATCAAACATAGTAATTCGCTTAAACGGACGTTTAAAATCAATACAATTATCGCCTACCTTAACTTCAGTTGTACCATGCAATTCAATTGCAATTTTCTCCATCAACTCTTCTGTTAAGTCCATCATCCAATTATAATCTTTATAGGCTACATAAAGCTCCATAACAGTAAATTCAGGATTATGTGTTCTGTCCATTCCCTCATTTCTGAAATTTCTTGAGAACTCATAAACGCCATCAAATCCACCTACAATTAAACGTTTTAGATATAACTCATTTGCAATACGTAAATACATAGGAATATCTAATGTGTGATGATGTGTAATAAAAGGGCGAGCTGCTGCACCGCCAGGTATTGGTTGCAACACCGGAGTATCTACTTCTAAATATCCTTTATTGTTATAAAAATCACGAATAGTGTTAATTAATTTAGTACGCTTAGTAAAAGTATCTTTTACTGTAGGGTTTATTATTAAATCTACATAGCGTTGGCGATATCTAAACTCAGGGTCGGTTACAGCATCAAATAATTCTCCATCTTTTTCTTTAACAATAGGTAAAGGCTTTAGTGCTTTTGATAAAAGCGAAAAATGTTGTGCATGTATTGTTGTTTCTCCTTTTATTCCAACGATATCCCCAATATCAACCAATTTTTTGAATACTATATCATACAACGATTTATCTTCATCCGGGCAAATTTCATCGCGCTTTACATATACCTGAATTTTTGAAGTAGCATCTTGAATTACCATAAAACATGCTTTTCCCATATCACGAATACTCATTAATCTGCCGGCAATACAAATATTCTTGTATTCAATTTTTTGGTTCTCGTAATTTTCCAAAATTTCTTTAGCCGAAACATTAACATCAAATAGTTCGGCAGGGTATGCATTTATACCCATTTTTTCTAATTCAGTAAGCTTGTTTCTGCGCAATAACTCTTGTTCGCTGTATGTATGCATGATACTTTTATTTAATTCAAAAAAATAATTTGGAGCGCAAAAGTAATAAAAGCAAAACGAATAGTTGTCATTACATTTATAATCTTAATTTATTAGCCTACATTTGCAAGTATTATGCAGGTTTTATCAACAGCAAAAGATATAAGAGCACTATCCAAAACAGCATTAAAAGAAGAGTTTTCTGTAATGGGCGAAAAAGCCTTTAGAGGAAACCAAGTATATGAATGGTTATGGAAAAAAGGGGCGCACTCTTTTGATGAAATGACTAACCTAAGCAAAGATTTACGCGAAAAACTAAAACTTAATTTTGCAATTTTCCCGATACAAGTTGAGGATAAGCAAATAAGTAATGATAAAACGATAAAAGGAAGCTTCCGTCTATCGGATGGGAAACTAATTGAAGGTGTATTAATTCCGGCTGAAGATCGAATGACAGCTTGTGTATCAAGTCAGGTTGGGTGTAGTTTAGGATGTAAATTTTGTGCTACCGGTAAAATGGGACGTATTCGGAATTTAAGTGTTGGAGAAATTTACGACCAAGTGATAGCAATTAGAAACTGGGCCAACGAATATTACAATATGCCTTTAACCAATATTGTATTTATGGGTATGGGCGAGCCGTTATTAAACTATGCAAACGTAATATCAGCAATTGACAAAATTACGAGTGAAGACGGCTTAAACATGGCAAGCGATAGAATTACTGTAAGCACGGCAGGCATTGCAAAGATGATAAGAAAAATGGGTGATGATGCTGTTAAGTTTAATCTAGCACTATCTTTACATGCAGCCAATGATAGCAAACGTAACCAAATAATGCCAATAAACGAAAGCAACGATTTAGACAGTATTTTAGAAGCATTAGCTTATTTCAGAAGTAAAGTAAAAGGGAAACTTACTTACGAGTATATCGCTTTTAAAGATTTTAACGAAAGTATAGATGATGCAAAAGAACTTGTTAAAATTTGTAAAAAGGTACCTGCCAAAGTAAATATTATTGAATACAACCCAATAGGCGAAGAAGGGTTTGCAAAAGCTGATTCAAACAAAATTAACTTATTTCAAAACTACCTAGACAAGCATGGTATAACAGCCACCATTCGTAGAAGCAGGGGCAAAGATATTGATGCAGCTTGCGGGCAATTAGCAAACAAAAAATAAGGCTAATAATTTATACCCTACTGAAATAAATATATTGGTATTCCTGATTTTTCCAAACAAAAATCATATATGAATATTTATTCAGTTAAATATAAAAATATCATTTAAATTTGAGTGAAAGAAAAATAGATAAGCAATAAACCAAACATTAAGTATGATAAATTCAATTTTAGTTCCTACCGATTTCAGTCCAATTGCTAATAACGCATTATTATATGCGATTGAATTTGCAAAAAGATGCAATGCAAATATTCATATCTTACATGTTAAACAAGTACCGCTTTCTGATCCAAATATTCCGGTTGAAGCATACCAAATGTACATTGATGAGATAAACAAAAATGAGCAAGATGGTATTGAAAAACTAAAAGCTGCTATTTTGATTGATGCAAATATTAAATATACTTTTCACAGTGCAGTAGGATTTGTTTCGGATGAAGTGCACAGTTTTACTGAGAACAACGAAGTTGATTTAATTATTATGGGTACAAAAGGTGCAAGCAATTTAACCGAAATACTTATAGGAACCAATGCAGCATCTGTAATAGGAAAAACTTTAATACCTGCGTTGATTATCCCACCAAATTTCCAATTCAAGCCTATCAAAAATATTTTATATGCAACAGACTACAACGAACCAGAGTTTCCTGCATTTACACGCTTAGTATATATTGCTGAAATATTTGACGCATCTATTACGGTAATGCATAACAAAACAGATTATGACAAATATTTCAAGATAGAAAGCACCTTTTTTAATAGAAACAAAGAAAAACTTAACTACCCAAATTTAAAAATAGTAAGTCAAGAACAAAAAGACACACTTACAGCAATAGATAATTGGATAGATGCAAATAAGAATGATTTAGTAGTTTTGGCTAAACACAATAGAAGTTTCTTTGATAGATTGTTTCATCGTAGTTTGAGTAAACGAATGGCTTATCATACTAAGATTCCACTATTAATCCTAAACAAATAAAACTAAATTCAACTAAGATTGACTGTAATATTCTTTCAGTTTTTGAGCGATTAGTTTATCAATTGGAAAAGTAAAAACAGCTTCATTAATTTCAGATAATTTCATCCATTTAAGCTGAATATTTTCAACATATCTTCCGGTATTAATTATTTGTTTTTCTAAGTTTAAAACACCCAAATTAGCTGCTGATACTAAATAATAAATTGCTATTAACTGATCTTGTTTATTAAATGCACTTTGCTGATAAAAGTCGGATGTGTAAAAATGATTATCAACTGTAATATCCAAGCCGGTTTCTTCTTTAAATTCACGAACTAAACAATCTGCTACTCCTTCACCAAACTCAAGCCCACCACCAGGAAACTTAGTAAACCTAAAATCTTTAATTTGTTCGTTTGAAATTAGAATTAAATCATCAACAATCAATAAGCCATACACCCGAATTGTAAATTGAGAAGGTAAAATTACGTTATTCATCAAACATATCTAAGCTTACAACCACCCCTAAATTAAGCATAAAACCATACATATTTACCATTACAGGTTCGTTTGTGGCACTTAAGGGATGGTAATTAAACATTGGCTGTACTTGTAATGTTATGTGTTTATCTATACGTTGCATCAGTTTTGCACCTACACTAAGTTGTATTGAGAATGTACGTGCATCATAACCCGTAGAATCAAAAGTAAAAGTTTCTTTATCATCCAATTTAAAGTTATCCAACCTAGCTACCAAATTATGTTTAAGTAAAAAATTAGTATTTACACCTCCGGCAATTGCAATATTTGTTTTAAGATTTTTTGATTTGTAAATAGAATAATTTAAGAATAAAGGAATATTTAAATAATGAAATCTATAATCGTAGTTAATGTTTCTTGTAACGTTTGTTTTTTCAATGATCTTTCCGGTTGCTAAACCGGGATATGTGAAATCGCCTAACTGCAAATTGTTTTGTTCTCTTCTATATCCCATATCCATGTATCCAATTCCGGTTTGAAGAAATAATTTATCTGCCAAAAAATGATTATACCAAATTGTAGCACCAAAGTTAAACCGAGGTGTATTAAATTTTTGAACAGAATCATTATACTGCTTAAATGTTTGACTATTTGCATACACAGCAATTTCATTTGAATTACTTGTAGTAGAAGCACCCGTAATACCACCGGCTAATGTTAAACTAAAAAAGGATTCATCTTGACTTTGAGCAGTACTTATTAGAGGGAATAAAACTAATAACGAGCAGAATATTCTTTTAACCATAATTACAAAAACTTGTGGCGAAAATAGGCAATATCTTTTCGTAATTTCTAATCTTTTCTATTAACATTTACACGTAAAGAAATAATATTAGAATATGGCAAAGTAGAAGATGTACTACCAGGGTCAGCTAAAGCATAATCAACTACCAAATTGGATAGTTTTAGTCCAATTCCAATTGTATTTACCATTGTATAATCATTCTCTCCACTCAATCGCTTAATTTGCTGAAATTGATGGATACCACCGCGTAAAAACACAAAGTTTTTGTAATCTACTTCTACACCAATTCGAGGATCAAAACTGGTAAATGCAGAACCTAACAAAGCATTTCGTTTACCATCAAAAGTAAAATCAGCATTTATCTCCGGACGTACATAAAAATACTCCTTATATACATTAAATCTTCTGGAGGTTCCCACAATTAATTTTGGCAAAGTAAGTTCTAAATTATTTGAAGGCAATTGATTATTGGTTACAGTAAAAATCTGTTTATCGCTTTCAGATAAAGTATATTGCCATGCATTAAATGTAGAAGTAGCGTCTTTAATTACTGCACCTAAATTCCATTTTTTATAAACATACTTGGCTCCAATATCAAATCCAAATCCCCAAGCATTAGCAAAATCACCAACAACTCTTCGAATTATTTTTACATTTCCACCAACTGCAATACCATCCCATAAATTAATTTTTCGTGCATAGGAACCAACAATAGCATAATCTACTGCCGAAAAACTAACTACTCGAGAATAATCAGCAACACCATTTTGAAAAAGATTTAATGTATTCGGTATATCATCAATTCCATAGCGAATCAAACTTAATCCAATTACTCCATTAGTATCTAATCGGTATGATACTGCCCCAAAATCATGTTTTGCTATACCTGCAAATTGTTCGTTATGCATAAATGCTAATTGAATGTTATCATTTATTTCTGTCAACCCTGCAGGATTCCAAAAAACGCTGTTCACGTCATCTACAGAAGAAACTACGGAATTTCCCATACCATAAGCACGAGCACCAATGCCTAATGAAAGAAACTCATTACTGTATTTATAAACTTGTGCATTTACTTCTGCAAAACTCAGAAGCAAAAGAAATATAACAATCAAACAGTGATTTTTTTTCTTCATATATTATTTAAGATACGCATCAATATTACCATAATTTTTCAATATTTTGCGTTCATAGTTTTCTATTACTTCAATTAATGCATACTGGTTTGATTCACTAATCGCATTTAATCCAGCTTTTAACATTACCCTATTTAACGAATACACAAACTTAATATTATCAGTATAATAATAGATGTACTTTACCTTTCTAAAATGATTAAAATGTTCTTCAAATTTATCTACACTTTCGATCTTATAATTATGTAAAAATTTAAGAAGCAATTTTGTATCGATATTATTTAAAGTATCATAAAACGAATGCAAAAAATGAGAATTCTTTTTGACAAGAATTCTGTCAATCATTAGCTCGGCCATAATGTGTTCCAAAAAAAATCTTCTTTTAATCCCGTCTTTAAATTCAGCATTATCCATCATATGCTTTGCCAATTCAATTAACTCATTAAAAAAAGTAGAAGCATGAAAACGCTTATCTGTTTCGTAGTGTTTTTGACAACCTTTCCAAAGGTCAATTTCAAAGTTATCGGTCTGAATGGATAAAGGTTTTCGGAAAGAAGACACAAATCCTCTGGCTAAGTCAGGCAATATAAGCCCTACATTATATTCTGTATTATGAACAATATGATCAATGAAGAAATGTGCGAAATAGTTCAAAACTTCTTTGTTTTAACTCCCTTCTTTTTTACCAATCCGTTTTTTTTGTACTCAATTCTCCTTCCACCATATTCCCCATCAAAACGAGGGCATTTCTTAACACGACAACTTATTTGTGGTGCAACAATAATTACTATTAAAAATATGATTATTCGTTTCATCAATTTTTACAAAAATAAAAAAGTCCCGATGATTACCATCGAGACTTTTATGAAAAGAGTTTTGCAAGAAACTATTTCTTTGCAGCTTTTTTAGGAGCAGCTTTCTTTGCAGCAGCCTTTTTAGGAGCAGCTTTCTTTGCAG
>JACFNJ010000039.1:0-5088 GCA_019454865.1 Bacteroidia bacterium | reverse complement strand
TAGGAGCAGCTTTCTTTGCAGCAGCCTTTTTAGGAGCAGCTTTCTTTGCAGCAGCCTTTTTAGGAGCAGCTTTCTTTGCAGCAGCTTTTTTAGGAGCAGCTTTCTTTGCAGTTGTTTTTTTAGTTGCCATGTTTTTAAAAATTAATTTTTGATTGATTACACGAACAAATTTATAAGAGAGAAAATAATTTACAATAGGTGATTAACTTCATTCATTTTGAACGTATATGTTTTACATGTTGATAACCATACATAAGATATGCAAACATATTGATGATAGAAAGTTTTAAGCGTTTTTATTTTTAAATTACTTAACCAAAAATATTAGCCACAAAATATTCACACAACAAAACTGTTGCTTTCAATTAATATTTTCTATCAATTCAAAATCCTCTATATATATTGATTTTACAAGCGATTTCACTTAATGGATATTAATTCAAAGAAAGAAATAAAACATTAAAATATGCTTTATGAAAATTTAAATTCATTACACAATCTTGTAATTTATTTTTAAAATTATTGAATGTATATTTTACAAAACACAATCGTTAATTTGTTTATTAATAGTAACCTAATTTTGAATATAAGAAGAAAGAAATGAAAAGAATTTTTTGATTGTGTTTAATATTTTAAAACATAAAAAAATATTTATTCAACAATATACCAATACATTTTTTAGATAAACTATATTAGCAACATGATAATTGAATTACACCCCAAAAATCCAAATCAAAGAGACTTAAAAAAGTTAGTGCAGCTTTTGGATGCAAATGGTGTAATTATAATTCCTACAGATACGATATATGCGCTTGCTTGTAGAATGGACAGAAAAAAAGCAATAGAACGTATGGCAAAGATTTCAGGTAAAAAAATAGAGAAAACAAACTTCTCTTTATTGTGCACTAATCTTTCAAACATTTCTGAATATACTTCCCATATTGACAAGTCTGTTTTCCGATTATTAAAAAATAACCTGCCCGGACCATTTACTTTTATACTTAACTCCAACAACAACATTTCACATCATTTTGGTTATCCCAAAAAGACTATTGGTATTAGAGTACCGGATAACATTATAGCACAAACACTAATTGCTGAAATTGGAATTCCACTTGTGGTTACTACAATTCATCACGATGATGAAATTTTAGAGTATATGACTGACCCGGTTGAAATTCATAACAAATTTGAACACATTGTAGATGCTGTAATTGATGGTGGATTTGGAGATAATATTGCTTCTACAATTATTGATTCTACTAATGATGAGATAAAAATAATTCGTGAAGGCAAAGGAATTTTAAATCAATAAGAGTATTGCTACTATACAACGCTTTATCTTCCTATAATAATGTATCAATTCTTCAAAAATCAATCACAATACATATACTTTTGCACACGAAATGAGTAATCCAGTTTTAGTAGATATTTATCGCTCCGATGTTTTGGAGAGTTTTCATCGAGGTGTTGTTTGCATTGTTAATGAAAATAATGAAATAGTTTTCAGTTGTGGTAATGTTAATCAAATATGCTATCCTAGAAGTGCAATGAAACTATTGCAAGTTTTACCATTGATAATACATGGTGGAATTGAAAAGTTTGGATTTACACTTGAAGAAATTGCAATTATGTGTGGCTCACATAATGCAGAACAAGAACATTTACATGTGGTAAATTCCATATTAGATAAAATTGGCTTAACTAAAGAAAATTTAAATTGTGGTGCACAGTACCCTACCAATAGAAAAGAGGCTGATGCACTAATAAAATTAGGCATTAAACCACATCACATACATAACAATTGTAGTGGCAAACATGCAGGTATGCTTGCAATGTGTAAATTAATGAATTGGCAAATCAATGATTACATCAATCCTAATCATCCACTTCAGCAGCTAATCAAAGAGACTTGTTCAATTATGTATGAATACCCAATTGAAAAAATGACAACAGCTTTGGATGGATGTAGTGCACCAATATTCAGTATTCCGGTTTTAAACCAAGCAATAGCTTATAAAAATTTAATAAGCAACAAGCATTTGCCTAAAGCTATTCAAGATGCTTGTAAGATTGTAGTTGATGCAGTATCCAAATTTCCAAATATGATAGCCGGAACAAATCGGTATTGCACAGATATGATGAAAATTACTGCTCCAAAAATTATTGGTAAAACAGGTGCTGAGGGTATTTTTTGCATGACATTTACTAATCAAAAATTAGGTGTATGCATTAAAATTGACGATGGAAAAATGTTACCACAATATATCGTTGCTCAAGCCATAGTTGATGCAAGCAATATATTTTCAAAAGAAGAACTAGTTCCTTTAAATAAATATCTGGATGAACCACTTACTAACTTCAACAAACTTATTACAGGGAATGTAACTGTTAACGCTAAATTTAAAGAGTCCATTGCTGAATCTTTTAAAACAATTTTTTAACTCTTCATAAATGTCATCACCTTATTTCAATCCATTCATAGATTTACAATTTACTCCAACTACTTGTTTTCTTACCGGAGAAAATCTAAAAGACAATGTTGAATATATATCTGTATTTCCGGAATGGTTAATGAAACGTTTTTCATTACGGGAAAAAAAATTTAAAATGATGGATAGTTTTACTTCTGTTTCCTATTCAGATTTAAAGCTTCCATGTAGCATTAAAGTTAAACAAGCGTTTGATACACTTGAAACCGAAATAGAATTTGCATTTGAAAATGGCATTAATTCATTAAAAAATTTAAATGAGAATAGGTTGCTTGTATGGATGAGTAAAATTATTTATGGAATATTATATCACGATATAAGTTTTGAACTTGAAAAAGCAAAAAGAAGACAGGACACTTTTAAAATTTCAACTACACTACAAAACAGATTCAGTATTTTACAACTTTATCTTCAATCCATCATTTATCCTGTTACATTTAAAAATAACTTGCCTTGTAGTATTTGTATAGTTAATACAAAATACTCAGAAGATGTATTTAATTACAAAGACGATACTGTTAATTTAGTATTTTTCTTAGGAATGAAGAATTTTGGGATAGTAGCTTGCCTAATGGATAATGGAATTGTAAAAAATGAACAAATGGAAATTGTCAAAAAAATTGACACTGCTGTTTTACATCCTATTCAGTTTGAAGAATTATGTGCACGATATATATACACCAACTACCTTTTACAAAGTCAATTTAAATTCCAAATTAATTTAATAAACAACAAAGTAGAAATTGAATTTATACCAACAGAACAAAAAAAAGCACTTGCAATGTTATGGGATGACGAAATGTTTTCACAAGTACTTTCACAATATTGGCAACCTTGGGGTATTCAGAAAAAAGATATTATTAAATTTCCAAATGCTCCAATAAGCTTCTTAATTGATGAAGTAAGTAATGAATTTATTTTGCCGGAAAGCATAAACTTTCCGTTCTAATTAGAGCACCATATTTTTCATGTACTTAAATTGTAGAGTATATAAATATACTTTAGAAATTGAATTTAGTTTTAAAAAAGAAAAGTAATACCACTGAAAATTCATTAAAAAAGCAGCTCCGAAATATTCGAAGCTGCTTTTTTAATATTAATTAAATCTATAAATTATTTTGCAATAACTAAACGAGCAGTAGCACTTTCCTTGTCGCCTTTAATAGCCACAAAGTAAACGCCATTATTTAAGTTAGTTGCATCAAAATACAAGGTATGCTCACCTTTTGCAAATACACCTGAGGTAACATCCATTACTTTTTTACCGGTAATATCCATTACTGCAATAGAGATATTTCCTGTTACATTAGAATTAAAGTTAATTGAAGTAATGCCACTTGTAGGATTGGGGTAAACTGTAGCAGGCATTGTTTTAGCAGCTTCTTCTTCAACACCAGTATTCCATGCTAAAGGAACTTCAACCACATTAAGTACTTCATGACCTTTTAAATCTGCGCTATATTTAGATACAAACGCAACAATTTTCATATCATAGTGTTTATTAATACCAGGACCTGTAACGGTAGAACGATACTCCTCTGAAATGTTTCCATCTGCAGCATCATAAGTAATTACGCCTTCGGCAGGAATTGTCCATGTATAATCTTTTACATATTCACCACCTTCTGCTGCAATTGCAGGAATAACTCCTGTTGTTCCCCAATCACCAGATAAAACTTTACGTACTACATGTTGATGGTAATAACCCACAATTTTAGGAGGCAAATCTTTTAATGCTTGATAACTTGTAGCCCCACCTTGTTGTGATGACATGTAATTACTTTGATTCCAAGTAGTACTAGTTGCACTTATTTTAGGACCACGTACATTATTCTCAATTATGTAAGCATTAATGCGATAATCTCCTTTTGAGTAATCAACAAATTTAGCTTTTACCTTAAAGTTTACTGTTCTTGTAGTAGTATTGTATGTTCTATCTGTTACAGTTACATTTACAGGTGTAGGAGCATTTAATCTTTCAGTAACTTTACCAGCCCATAATCCACGGTTTAGCCCTGCTTCTTCTTGATCACTAAAGGTAACACGATCAACAACACCATAAGGATAACCTGTAGCAAAAGCAGTATTAATTGTATTACCTTCTGTAGTTGCCATTCCATCATTATTATGGTGAACAACACCAACTACATTTGTTGGGTTTGCATTTAATATATCGTGCAAACGGAAGTGTCCATCAGGGCACCAACCACACCAAGCTCCTGAACCTTCTTCAACAAATACATTTTTGGTACCAAACACACCTTTATTGATAAATACTGAGAAGGTTAATGTATCACTTGCATCAGCACCACCATTTATTTCTGTTATCCAAACTTTAAATGTTTTATCTGTTCCGGCATCTGCAGCTTGAGCAACATATTTAGTAGTAGAAGTAATTGTTGAAATTCCACCACTTGGTGAAACACTAGTTGTAAATGAAGTTGTAACAGCAGCACCGTTATTTACTGAGTAATTGATTTTACCCCCAGTAATTGTGGAGCTACCATAATTTGAGCCATCTACCGCAACTGAAATGCCAGATGTATTACTGATACTTGCAATAGCAGGAGTTGCATTTTTTACTAATTTTAAAGAA
>JACFNJ010000302.1 GCA_019454865.1 Bacteroidia bacterium | reverse complement strand
CATATTGTTTTCAAAATTCCATTTTCACTTCGCAATCTATTTGCGTAGTAATTTTAAATCTGTGTATCGATTAAAAAAAATTGGGGATACATACATAATACAAATTAACTTATTTACAAAGTATTTAATAGTTCTTAATAGTTATGTTTTATGAAACCAGCTACGTGTTTACCTATAAAATAAAATACATTTTATTATAAATTGAAGAATTTTATATGTTTGTTGCTTCTTTAAAATTTATTTATCTAAAAATACTCACTAATGAAAAAAATCACATTTAGTATTGTTGCAGGTATGTTGTTTTGGGCATCAGCAAATGCACAAGACAATTTGGTAAAAGCAACAAGTGCAACAAAAGTTGAAGCCGAAAAAAAGGCGTATAAGTTTACTGATATAATAAATATTGATCGTACACCGATTGAAAATCAAGGCAGCTCAGGTACTTGCTGGAGTTATTCAACGGGTTCATTTTTAGAATCAGAAATGATAAAAGCCGGAAGAAAACCTGTTAATTTATCTAAAATATTTGTAGCCAGAAAACAATACGAAGATAAAGCAGATTATTACGTGCGAATGGGAGGTAATATTGGCTGGGGCGATGGAGGAGAAGCTCATGATGTAATAGAAATATTACGTAAATATGGTGCAATGCCAAAAGAAGCTTATACCGGATTGATAAATGGTGCTACAAGAAATAATTTTAGTGAAATGCAATCAATATTTGAAGGTGTATTGAAAGGAGTTGTTGCTAATAAATCGGGTTCAATATCGCCTGCCTGGAAAAATATTTCAAAGGCTGTTTTGGATGGATATTTGGGTGAAGTTCCTGAAACATTTCAATACAATGGTAAAAGCTATAATGCAAAATCGTTTGCTAAGGAAGTAGTTGGATTAAATCCGGATGATTATATTGAGTTTATTTCACAAATAAATACACCATACTGGGAAAAAGCACCAATGCTAGTTCCTGATAATTGGGCAATGCAATGGTTGCATAATATTCCAATGCAAGACATCACAGCAATTATTGATAATGCACTTAAAAATGGGTACACAGTAGCTTTGGGTACTGATGTTTCTGAGCCATATTTTTCATGGCCTAATGGTGTAGCTTTTGTGCCTGAGAATGTATTAAGCTTAGAGCCTCGCAGAATGAAAAAAGATGAAAAGGATGCATTGTTTACTGAAATTAAACCTGAATTTACTGTTACTCCGGAGGTACGCCAAGCTGCTTTGGATAATCAAACTACAACAGATGATCATGGAATGCACATCGTTGGTTTATCAAAAGACCAAAATGGTAAAGAATATTATATTGTAAAGAACTCATGGGGTGAAGACAATGATTACAAAGGATATTTACATGTTTCTAAAACTTATGTACAATACAAAACAACTAGTATATTGTTGAATAAAAAGGGTGTACCTTCTGCTATTTTAAAGAAACTGAAAAATTAGTATTGTTTTAATACGTTAATGAATGAGGGTAAACTTAGTTTACTCTTTTTTTTGTATTTATTGTTCTGATGCCTCACGAATCATTTTTTCTGCAAGCTCTTTTCCTAAATAGTTATCAATTATTTTGTGAATGATATATAATAAAGGAGTTAACAAAACAGCAACAACAAATTTGTATATA
>JACFNJ010000038.1 GCA_019454865.1 Bacteroidia bacterium | reverse complement strand
CTTTATAAGTTTTATTTGCCCTTCGGTTAATGAAGTTCCGGATGAGGCAACTACATTGTGTATTCCGGCTTGGTATAAACTAATTACATCGGTATATCCTTCTACTAAATATACTTCATTTTGTTTGGCAATGCTTTGCTTTGCATAATACAATCCATATAGTTCATTGCTTTTATGGTATAATGGAGTTTCGGGTGAGTTTACATACTTAGGGCTTTTAGGGTCTTTAATTAAATATCGTCCGGCAAATGCAATTGGTTTTCCACTAATGGAGTGTATCGGAAATATTATTCTGTTACGGTATGCATCGTACAAATTATTTTGGTCGTTGGTTTTTACCAAACCACCCAGTTTAAGTAAGTCTAAGTTGTAACCTTCGCTTTGGGCTTTATTGGTTAGTGCATCCCAAGTGTCTTTGGCATATCCTAATTTAAATGTTTTTATGGTTTCCGGTCTAAAGCCTCTTTCTTCAAAATAACTCAAACCAACAGTTTGCCCCTCTTCATCTTCCCACAAAATTTCCTGAAAATAACGCTCAGCAAAATTATTTACTATTTGCAAACTTTCTTTTTCTGTTGCTTTACGTTTTTCTTCTAATTGTTCTTCTTTACTTAACTCTTGCTCATGCCACTCTATATTGTATTTATTTGCTAAATGTTTTAATGCTGCTATATAATTCAGGTGTTCAATTTCCATTATAAAATTTACAGCATTACCGGCATTGCCACAACCAAAGCATTTGTATATACCTTTACTTGGTGAAACACTAAAGGATGGTGTTTTTTCTAAATGAAAAGGACATAATCCGGTAAGGTTTGCACCTCTACGTTTTAAGTTAACGTATTCAGCCACTACATCTTCTACCTTTGCGGCATCCAATATTTCTTCAATTTTGTTTCTTGGTATCATAAAAAACTGTGGTAAAAGTATAAAAAAATTTGCCTAAACACACACCAATACTTATGTTTGCAAACCTTTAATCAAAAAAAGATTATTTGGCTCAATAGCTCAGCTGGATAGAGCACCGGTTTTCTAAACCGTAGGTCCCAGGTTCGAATCCTGGTTGGGCTACTTAAATAAAAAAGACTTCTGAATTATCAGAAGTCTTTTTGTTTGTAAAACACTCGTTTGCAATAATTTTTCAACCAAAACACCCTATATATTATTAGTTTTCATCTCGATTGTGTCGCATCTGTTTTATTAATTTTAATTTAAATTCTTGTTCAATACCTAATAATTGAGCCACTTTTGTTGAAGGCAAAACTTTTTTAAAATTCGGTATATACTTTTTCAATATATCAACCTCTTGTTGCTTCATATTCAGTTGAAAGGTAATAAAGGCATCTGCTTCTGATTCGCTTACAGATGTTTTTTCTTTAAATTGAATAATTTCTTTTCTGAAATTATTTCGAAGTGTTGAAATTTCGTTATCAAACTGATTGTAAACAGGCCAAAACACTTCGGCTTCTTTAGTTGTTAATTTAAGTTCGTTGGTTATAAATCCAACTTTTAAGCTTGCAATCTTTTCTTTTTTCATTCCATCTTTGGGTGGCTGAGCATACATTAAAGTGCTATAGATGAATAGCGTTGTTAAAAAAAATAGTTTTTTCATATTAATATTATTTAAAGTTCATTCATTAGTAAGTTTACATCCAAATCTTCTTCCAACTCAATGTCAATAGGTGTTGTTTCGTATCCAACGGTAGAGACAAACTCAGTAGCGGGAATGTCTGAAATGGTAGTTTGACTTAAATAATTTTCAATTTCATCATTTGATAATGCGGTAAAATCTTTATTAGAATTTGTGTTATTATATATTTCCAATACCAATATTACTGCTACAAAAACAGCAGCTACACTATACCAACAAGCGTTTATTTTAAATGATTTGGATTGTTTTTGTGTTTTTTGAAGAATTGTTTTTTGAGAATTAACAAAGTAATTATCCGGAACTTCAAATCCACTTTTACTAATACGATTCAAAATATTATTTCGCGATTCAGTAAAATAATTCGGAGGAACATCAAAACCATTGTTATTTATGTTGTCAATTTCATTCATTTCATTTTGGATTAAAATATTGTGTTATGGTTTAATTTTTTTGAATAAATTCTTCAATTTTTTTTACGGCATGATGGTACGATGCTTTAAGTGCTCCAACTGATGTTTCTAATATTTCACTCATTTCTTCATATTTAATATTCTCATAATATTTCATATTAAAAACAATGCGTTGCTTTTCGGGAAGTGTAAGAATTGCTTGTTGTAATTTAAGTTCAGCGGTATTTCCATTAAAATAATTGGCAGCTGTTAGTTTTTCAGCCAATTCCATTGAAGGCTGATCGATATCAACATGCATTTTCTTTTTGTTTAAAAAGGTAAATGCCTCATTGGTTGCAATACGATATATCCATGTGTAAAACTTAGATTCACCTTTAAAACTGTTTAAATTTTCCCATATTTTTATCCAGGTATTTTGTGAAATATCATCTGCATCATCATGGCTAATAACTATTCTGCGTATGTGCCAATACAATTTTTGGTGATACTTATCTAACAACATACCAAAAGCCAGTTCACTTTTGTTCGTTGATTTGAACAGTATAAGAATCTCTTCATCCGTTTTTACCATAGTGCAATTGCAATTTGATTAAAAATTTCCAGAATGGTTTAATCACTTCACAAAGTTTTTTTTGAGGATAACTTAATTAATAAAATTTAGCAGGTTGCGTATTTAGCACTTACCTTTGTAAAAGTTATGGAGTTTTTATTTCTTATTGTAGGTATTTGTATCGGGTTTGTAATTGCTTGGCTTATTAAACGCCCTGTAAACACTACGATTAATGATGATGCAGCAATTAAATTGTCAGAAGTTGAAAAGCAAAATAGTGCATTACTTTCAACCAACCAACACATAAAACAAGAAAAAGAATTGCTACAAAAAGCAAATGCGGACTTACAAAACCAAATAGTAGAGTTCGCCAATAAACTTGCTACTGCTGAGGCAAACAATAAAAACATGAACGAGCGATTGGAAACACAACGTAGCGAGTTGGAACAATTGCAAGCGAGATTTAAAGATGAATTTAGTGTATTAGCAAATAAGATATTAGAAGAAAAAACACAAAAATTTACTGAACAAAACAAAATAAATTTGGATGGGATATTAAATCCGCTAAAAGAGAAAATTAAAGATTTTGAAGATAAAGTAGAAAAGGTATATAACACGGAAGCTGCTGAACGCAATATGTTGAAAGGCGAAATAAAACAGTTAATGAGCCTTAACCAACAAATGCAGGTAGATGCACAAAACCTTACCAAAGCACTAAAAGGAGACACCAAAACACAAGGCAATTGGGGTGAATTTATATTGGAAAGTATTTTAGAAAAATCGGGTTTAACTAAAAACAGAGAATACTTTTCGCAAGCAAGTATGAATGACGAAGAAGGCAAGCGGCAGCAACCCGATATTTTGATAAAATTACCGGATGGTAAGAGTTTAATTTTAGACTCCAAAGTAAGTTTGGTTGCTTATGAAAAGTATGTTTCGGCACAAGATGAAGTAAGCCGGCAAGCAGCAGCCAAAGAACATATACAATCTGTTAGGCAACATATAAAAGGACTAAGCGAAAAAAAATACCAAACACTATATGAAATAAAAAGTTTGGATTTTGTATTACTGTTTATGCCAATTGAACCTGCATTTGCTCTTGCAGTGCAGTTAGAGAATACCTTGTTTAATGATGCTTACGAAAAAAACATTATCATAGTAAGTCCTACTACGCTATTTGCTACTTTACGTACAGTTGCAAACATTTGGCGGTACGAATACCAAAATAAAAATGCAATTGAAATTGCTAAAAAAGCCGGTGATATGCACGACAAATTTGTAAATTTTGTTACTGACCTTACATTAATAGGAAATAAACTGAATGAAGCACAAAAAACTTATTCTGAATCCATGAAGAAACTATATACCGGAACCGGAAATTTAGTAAAGCGAAGCGAAGACATAAAAAGTTTAGGAGTTAAAGTTTCAAAAGATTTACCACAAAGCCTAATTGATAGAATTGAAGAATAACATACTGGCACGAATATTGAATAATTACAAAAATCAAATACAACTATAAAAATGAAAAATTTAATTGTAGCACTACTTCTTTTAATTACTACAAATACAATAGCTCAAAATAAAAACAATACAGATAAATCTGCTGAAAAACTACTTGAAGTAATAAGTAACCGATACAAAAAATTTCAAACTATTAAAGCCGACTTTATATATAGTATTGAAAGCAAAGCCGAAAATATTAACGAAAAACAAAAAGGAAGCATACATGTAAAAGGCAATAAATTTCGGTTAGATATTGCCAATCAAATTATAATGAGTGACAATAAAACCATGTGGACATACAGTAAAGATGCAAACGAAGTACAAGTAAGCAACTATGATGCACAAAAAAATCCGATACGTTTGGATGATATTTTTACTATGTATAACAAAGGATTTTTATCAAAAACAATTGAAAATAAAAAAGAAGGTAAAAACGAAATAACCTTAATAGAATTAACTCCAAAAGACAAAAAGAAAAATTTCTTTAAAATAAAACTTACTGTAGATAAAACCAACCAAACCATTATAAAATCGCAAGTATTTGATAAAAGTGGTGCGATACATACCTATTTGGTAAGCAACCAATTCCCGAATATTAAACTTGATGATAAGTTTTTTGTTTTTGACAGTAAAAAATATCCTAATTGCGAAATCATTGATTTGCGATAAATTAAGTCAATTTATATTTTTTAATAAACACAATCCATACTACCTTGGGTTGTGTTTATTTTTATACAACTTTAATCAACTTAAAACGTGACTTGCCTAAGAGCAGAAAATATAACAAAACGATATGCAGACCGATTGTTGTTTGAAAATCTTTCAATGACAATAGCTAAAAGCAACAAGATTGCAATAATTGCTAAAAATGGAACAGGGAAAACAACCTTGTTGAACATTTTAGCAGGGATTGATACCAGTGATGGTTTAGGAAAAGTTATATTGGATAAAAACTGCTCAATGGCTTATTTGCCACAGCAACCTTTGTTTGAAAAAGGTAGTACCGTATGGAATGCACTATTTAACAGCAACGATGAATTGTTAAAATCCATTGCAACGTATGAAGATTTAATTGCACGCTCAGCAACCGATAATAGCGATGCACTATTAAAACAATTGCAACAAGCAATGGAAAAAATGGATAGTTTGAATGCCTGGGACTATGAAGCACAAGTAAAACAAATACTTTATCGCTTAAATATCCAAAATTTTGAACAAGTTGTAGATACGCTTAGCGGTGGGCAATTGAAACGATTGGCTTTAGCACGAATATTAATCCAAAATCCGGATTTGGTGATAATGGATGAACCTACCAACCACTTAGATGTGGACATGATTGAGTGGCTTGAAAACTACTTGCAAACTTCGGATATTACCTTATTTATAGTTTCGCACGATAGATATTTTTTAGATAAAGTATGCAAAGAAATATGGGAATTAGACGGTGGTAAGATATACTCCTACAAAGGAAACTATGCTTACTATATGGAGAAAAAAGCGGAACGTGAAATGCTTTTGGAAATTGAAATAGACAAAGCTAAAAATTTATATCGCAAAGAGCTGGAATGGATGCGAAGACAGCCACAAGCACGTGGCACAAAACAAAAAGCCCGTATAGATGCTTTTTATGAAACCAAAGAAAAAGCGCATCAAAAAATAGAAAACAAGAAAGTGGTGTTGGATGTAAAAATGCAGCGCTTAGGTAATAAGATATTAGAGCTGGAAAACATTAATAAAGCTTACGGAACTAAAAAGATTATTGAAAACTTTACATATACTTTTAAACCGGGAGAACGAATAGGAATAGTTGGTAAAAATGGTATTGGCAAGAGCACCTTTTTGAATATTTTATTGGGATTAGAAAGTAGCGATTCGGGAAAAATAAGTACAGGTGAAACCATTGTATTTGGATATTACGCACAAAGCGGAATGCAACTTAAAGAAGACAAGCGTGTGTTGGAAACCGTAAAGGATATTGCTGAATATATCGAGTTAAATAAAGGCGAGCAGGTTACTGCGACACAACTTTGTAAACGCTTTTTATTTGATGATAAAATGCAACACACCTATGTAAGCAAACTAAGCGGAGGCGAAAAACGAAGATTATACCTGCTTACTATTTTAATGAAAAATCCAAACTTTTTAATATTAGATGAGCCAACAAATGATTTGGATATTCAAACCTTGAATGTATTAGAAGATTTTCTTGAAAACTTTAAAGGATGCTTGCTTACCGTAACCCACGACAGGTACTTTATGGATAAATTAGCTGATCATCTTTTTGTTTTTGAAGGCAATGGTATAATCCGTGATTTTAATGGAAACTACCAAGACTATTTAAATGAACAAACGGAATTAAAGCAAAAACAGAAACAAGAAACACAGAAAAAAGAACAAACAGATTCACTCAAAACAAATCCGGCTTCAAAGCGGAAATTATCATACAAAGAACAATTGGAGTTAGATACCTTAGAAAAGGAAATTCCTATGCTAGAAACAAAAAAAAATACATTGATTCAAAAACTAAGTTCAGGTTCAACAAATCATGAAGAACTAATGCAATGGGGTACTGAACTTGAAATACTTAATAAGGAATTAGACGAAAAAGGGATGCGTTGGTTAGAATTAAGTGAATTGTAAAAGATAGCAAAACCTCATCAGATTTTTATTTGTTCATCTACAAAGTCATATTCAAATGCTTGGTTAGATGCTATTACAATTAGACGATTATTTTTTCTTGAAATTATTTCCTGCCTGTACCATTCTATTCCTCTCTCGTCTAAGTTTGTGCATGGTTCGTCCAATAAATATACAGGCGTATCAGCAAAAAACACTTGAGCCAACTTTACACGTTGTTTCATTCCGCTACTGAAATGCTTTATCTTTTTATGCCTGCTTTCGGTGAGCCAGCAGGCTTCAATTACATCATCAATAGTAAAACCACTTACAATAGATTTAAACTGAAAATGAAAATTTAATTGCTCTTCTAAGGTTAATTCATCCGGTAAGTCAATGTAAGGAGCCGTATAAGAAATATATTTAATCCATTCGGATTGATTTAATTTTTCCTTATTTCTCAGATACTCCACTTTCCCTTTGGTTGGGGTTTGATATCCGTATATAATTTGTAATAAAGTTGATTTACCGCTACCGTTGTTTCCGGTTAAAGCGTATGATTTACCCATTTGCAATACAGATGAAACATTTTGATACAACCATTGCCGTCCAAAACGTTTTGCTACATCTGTCAAATGAATTGTAATAGACATTATCCTTTTCTTAGCTGGAAACCCTTCATGATACCTCGATTAGAGTCGCCAATAAATCCAAGAATTTCATCCCTTTCAGGTGTAGGTGGCATTTGTGTTTCAACTATTTTTTGTGCCTTACTTACATTAGTATTGTGTACAAACAACACACGATAGATGTCTTGAATTTCAGAAATCTTTTCGTTGCTAAATCCATTGCGCCTCAATCCTACTGAGTTTATTCCTTCATAAGATAATGGGTATCTACCGGCTTTAACAAATGGTGGAACATCTTTGGTTATCATACTACCGCCTTCAATCATAACGTGTCTGCCTATTTGCACAAACTGATGAACGGCACACAAACCACCAATGCGTGCATAATCTTGTATGGTAACATGTCCTGCAAGTTGCACACCATTAGCTATTATTACATTGTTTCCAATTTCGCAATCGTGTGCTATATGAACATACGCCATAACAAGACAGTTACTGCCTACAGTGGTTTTATTTTTATCAATTGTACCTCGGTTAATAGTAACACACTCCCTTAAGGTAGTGTTATCACCAATTATCACTTCAGTTTCTTCTCCATTAAATTTAAGGTCTTGTGGAATAGCTCCTATAACTGAACCTGGAAATATCTTACAATTTTTCCCGATTTTAGTATTCGGGAAAATTGTAACATTAGAGCCTATCCAAGTTCCGGCTTCTATGGTTACGTTTTTATGAATTACAGTAAATGGCTCAATAACTACATTGGATGCTATTTTTGACTGTGGATCGATATATGCTAAAGTTTGAATCATTTACTTTTATTGCTTTTTTGCTACTTGTGCCATTAATTCTGCTTCACACACTAATTTTTCGCCAACATAAGCTTGCCCTTTCATCATACAAATACCTCTACGTACCGGTGCTATCATGTCTAGCCTAAAAATTAAAGTATCGCCAGGAAGAACTTTTTCTTTAAATTTAGCATTATCTATTTTCATAAAATAGGTATTGTAGTTTTCGGGGTCTTCTACTTGTGATAAAATCATAACACCTCCGGCTTGTGCCATAGCTTCAATAATTAATACCCCTGGCATAACCGGATTATTAGGAAAATGTCCCATAAAGAAGGGTTCATTATAGGTAACATTTTTTATTGCAATGATATGATTTTGCCCCATTTCTACAACCTTATCTACCAACAAAAACGGGTATTTATGTGGCAAGAATTTACTTATTGCGTTAATATCAAAAAGTGGTTCTTTGTTGGGGTTGTATTTAGGGATATTATTATTTGTTCTGGCTTTTTTAATTAATGCTTTTATTTTTTTACCAAACTCAACATTGGCAGCATGCCCCGGACGAGCAGCCATAATTTGAGCTTTAATTGGTGTACCGATAAGAGCCAAATCGCCAATTAAGTCTAACAATTTGTGACGAGCCGGTTCATTATGGTAACGCAAATCTACGTTGTTCAATATGCCTTCTTTGCGTACTTCTACTTTGGGTTTATTAAATAATTTGGCAAGATGATCCATTTCATCATCTTTTATTACTCTATCTACAATTACAATTGCATTGTTTAAATCGCCACCTTTAATTAACCCGTGCTTTAACAACATTTCCAACTCGTGCAAAAAGCAAAAAGTTCTACAACTTGCAAGGTCGGTTTCAAACTCTTTAAGACTTGTGATGGAAGCATGCTGGCTGCCTAATACAGGCGAATTATAATCTACCATTACGGTAAGTCGATAATCATCCAATGGCATTGCTATCATCTCTACACTACGATTACCTTCGGTATAATACACGTTGTGTGGTATCGAAAAATATTCACGCTCGGCATTTAATTCTTGAATACCCGACTCTTTTAACGCTTTGATAAAATAGCGTGAACTGCCATCCATTATTGGAGTTTCGGCAGCATCAACTTGTATTAAACAATTATCAATTTCAAGCCCTGCTAAAGATGCCATTACATGCTCTACCGTTGCAACTTTAGCTCCGTTTTGTTCAATTGTTGTGCCTCGTGAGGTATCCACTACATTATCTACATCTGCATTTACAATGGGTTGTCCGGGTAAATCAATACGTTGAAACTTTATCCCATGATTTTCACTTGCAGGTGTAAAAGTAAGTGTTACGTTTTGTCCGGTGTGCAAGCCCACACCATTAATACTAACCGCTTTTTTTATAGTAGTCTGTTTCACTATCTTTTTATCCTTTTATTTTTTTTCTTTTACAATTTTATCCAATTCGTTTAATTTTTTCTCCAAATCAGGTAGTTTTCTATAAACTACTCCTGATTTTAAAGCCTGGCGCACCTCAATTACCGGGCTGCCAAACCATTTTCCGTTTTCTTCTTGTATGCTGCTACTTACTCCACTTTGTGCACCAAATTGATTTCCATCAGCAATAACTATATGTCCTGCAATTCCTACCTGACCACCAAATACACAATATCTTCCTATTTTGGTACTACCGGCTATTCCGGATTGTCCGGCTATTACCGTGTGCTCCCCTATTTCTACATTATGTGCTATTTGTACCAAATTATCCATTTTTACCCCTTTGCGAATAATTGTACTACCCATTGTTGCCTTATCAATACTGCAATTTGAGCCAATTTCTACATCATCTTCAATAATTACATTGCCCAACTGTGGTATTTTTTTGTAGCTTCGGTCAGGCAAAGGAGCAAAGCCAAAACCATCACTACCTATAACTGTTCCTGCATGAATAATACAATTGTTACCTATTACACAATTTGCATAAACTTTAACTCCCGGAAATAAGGTTACATTGTTACCCACACGTACTCCATCGCCCAAATACACTTGCGGATAAATTTGACAATTCTCGCCTATTTCTACATCAGCAGCAATATAAGTTTGTGCACCTATGTATGTTGATTCAGGTATTTTTATTTCCGTTTCAATAACTGCACTTTGTGCAATGCCGGACTTTTTGTTAGCTACTGCTGAAAACTTTTCGAGTATGAAAGTAAAAGCACGATATGCATCTTCAACTCGAATAAGCGTAGCATTAACCTTAGCCGTAGGTGTAAAACTTTTATTAACTAATACTACCGAACTTTTTGTGGTATATAAATGTGGTTCATACTTTAGGTTGGATAAGAAGGACAATGCGCCTTCTTTTCCTTCTTCAATTTTGGCAATAGTGTGTAACACAACATTTTCGTTACCTACAATTTCACCTTGTAAAAGATTACTTAAATCTTTGGCTGATATTTGCATCTGCAATAATTTTGAGTTCAGATTAGCGCGGCAATTTATATATTTTTAGGGTAACACAAAAAGTATTTGACAACGGAATCGGATAATGCTGTAATATTATACTGATCAGATGCTTCTGTTATGTCTTTAACGGTTTTGTTTTTGTACAACACTTTAATATTAAAATCATTGTTATTATACGCCTTGTTACTCACACTATCCGTAAAAACATAATAATCTGTTTCGGAAAAACTAATGTCTTTTTTTTCGGATACTTTTTGTTTCAGTTCTTTTATTTGTTCTTCAGGAAAAGGGGTATCATTTCTAAACTCAATTTTTGGCAATGTTCTATTGCATAACTGATTACACAAGTCGCTTAATATTACATCGGTGTGAGAGCACCATACCTTAACCGATGCAAATACATCCACATCATCCAATTTACTATAGCGCATTAATACTTCCGGGTTAGTAAGTAACTCATCTGCTCCGGGACGTTGGTATAAAAAATAGGCAAAATCAGGTGTTGCAAAGAGTTCGATGCCTTTTTCGGCTAACTCGCAGGCACGTTGCATTATTTTTATCAGCAAGGTTTCGGCAGCTACTACGGTTTTGTGTAAATATACTTGCCAATACATTAATCGTCTTGCTATCAAAAATTTTTCTATACTGTAAATTCCTTTTTCATCAATCACCAACTCATCGTTGGCTGTGTTCAGCATATTTATAATTCTATCATGCCCTATTACTCCTTCTTGCACTCCGGTATAAAAACTATCTCTGCGTAAGTAATCAAGCCTATCCATATCCAATTGGCTACTTACTAATTGATGTAAAAATTTTTTGGAATATGTATTTTGAAAAATCGCTATGCATAAATCTAATTTACCCTTTAAAATATTGTTAAGGTAATGCATAAAAGCCAAAGACAATTTTTCATGATGCACATCTTTTATCAATACTTCCTCTAATGTATGGCTATACGGACCATGCCCCATATCATGCAATAACACGGCAGCACATACTGCATCCTTTTCTTCATTAGTGATAACAGTACCTTTAGCACGCAATACCTCAACAGCTTGGGCTGTTAAACTCATTGCTCCTATTACGTGCTGAAAACGTGTATGCAATGCACCGGGATAAACCAAATTGGATAAACCCAACTGCTTTATTCTTCGCAAACGCTGAAATACAGGTTGTTCAATAAGGTCAAAAATTAATTCAGAATTTATATTAACAAATCCATAAACGGGGTCGTTAATTATTTTATTTTTGTTTGAAAATGTTTGCACAATATTTGATAGCTTATTCGTTTTTATAAAAACCAAACTTTGCAAAAATATATTTTAATATGAACAATACCCACATACTTTGGGCCGATGATGAAATTGAATTACTAAAGCCTCACATTATTTTTTTAACACAAAAAGGTTACACCGTAGATGAAGTAACCAGCGGCAATGATGCAATACAACAATGTAAACAAAAGCATTACGATATTGTTTTTTTAGACGAAAACATGCCAGGTATTAGTGGCTTAGAAGCATTAACTCAAATTAAAAATCTTAACCCCGACCTGCCTGTGGTAATGATTACCAAAAGTGAAGAAGAACACATAATGGAAGATGCCATTGGAAGCAAAATAGCAGATTACCTTATAAAACCTGTAAACTCAAACCAAATTTTACTTTCAATAAAACGCATTATTGATAACAAACGATTGGTAAGTGAAAAAACCGCACAAAACTACCAACAAGAGTTTCGTAATATTGGTATGGAGTTGAATGATGTTTCAACATTTGATGAGTGGGCAGCATTGTATAGAAAGTTAATATACTGGGAGCTTGAACTAACATCGAGCAACGATACCGGAATGGACGATATACTGCTGATGCAAAAAAGCGAAGCCAATAAAGAATGGACTAAATTTATCAAAAAAAATTACATCAATTTTTTAAAAAATCCTACAGATAAAACTCCAGCAATGAGCCAAACTGTGGTAAAAAAGAAGGTATTGCCCGAGTTAAAAGAAGAAGTGCCGGTATTTTTAATCATGTTGGATAATTTCCGATTCGACCAATGGAAGGTAATTCAAAGTCAACTAAATGAATATTTCCGATTGCTTTCAGAAGATACTTATTTAACCATACTACCAACTACTACGCATTATGCACGCAATGCGTTTTTTAGTGGAATGATGCCAAGTGAGATTGTAAAATTATATCCTGACTTGTGGGTGGATGAAGAAGAAAACGAAGGGAAAAACCTGCACGAAGAAGAATTACTGGGCACACAACTTACCCGATTAGGATTTAAAGAAAAATTCAGTTATACAAAAATTACAAACTTAGAAAATGGAAAGCGTTTGGTAGATGATGTTCCGAATATGTTTAACTACCGATTTAATGTTATTGTTTACAACTTTGTAGATATGTTAAGCCATGTTCGTACGGAGATGAATGTAATGAAAGAGTTGGCAGAAGACGAAGCCGCATATCGGTCAATTACGGCAAGTTGGTTTGAACACTCACCATTGTTTGATGCACTAAAACGAATAGCAGCTAAAAAAGCAAAAATTATTATAACTACCGACCATGGAAGCATACGCGTAAAAAATGCAGTAAAAATAATTGGTGATAAATCAACCAGTACGAACTTGCGCTACAAGCAAGGACGAAACTTAAACTATAACGAAAACGACTTATTTACCATAAAAGACCCGAATGAAGCCTTTTTACCAAAGGTAAACATAAGCAGCAGGTATGTATTTGCTATGGAAAACAACTTTATGGCTTACCCCAATAATTACAATTACCATGTAAATTTATATACTAACTCATTTCAGCACGGAGGAATAAGTTTGGAGGAAATGGTTGTACCTTTTGTGGTTTTAGAAAGTAAAATATAATTTTTTTTAAAGTTAAGTGCCTCATAAAAAGAAGCCAAGCAAAAAAGAGTAAAAATATTTCACTTTGGTTTTGTTCAATTAAAAAGGCTTTCTATATTTGCACCCGCTTACACAAAACGAATAAGCAGTTGATTCCGTAGCTCAGTTGGTAGAGCATTACACTTTTAATGTAGGGGTCCTGAGTTCGAGCCTCAGCGGGATCACAAAAAAAGCCGGTTAAAACCGGCTTTTTTTATTAATAAAAATTTGTTGAAACTTTAATTAAATCTCAACTTGAAGTAAACAGAATCTATTCGTTATTTTTCCTAGTAATACCAATTATTAATAGCATTGCACCTATACCAAACTCAACACCGGTACCGAAATAATGCCAAGTTGTATCTATTGTTAATGTAGCAGCCACCAAACCGCCCACCATTAAAAGTAATCCTACAAGTATCAAACGTTTTTTAGTAATCATAATAAAATAAAATTGCGTGTACAATGATACTGTATTTCGGGTGTAAATTTTGTACTGTTTGATTCCCATTTTCGAACACTTATATTATTAATTAGTAAAAGATAATAACTATACGGATGTGATAAAGAATAACCGGTTGCAACTTAATCCATTACTTCATCAAATTATGTAAAAAGCAATATTGGGATAAAAGTTCAATTGAATTATCTTTGCGCCCACATGTCGAAAACAGTAGCATATTATACGTTAGGCTGTAAATTAAACTTTTCAGAAACATCTACAATAGCGCGTCAATTAGCGGATGCCGGATTTGAAAAAGTAGCTTTTGAAGATGGGGCAGATATATATGTAATAAATACCTGCTCGGTAACAGAAAGTGCCAACAAAAAATGCAAAAAAATAGTAAACGAAGCTTTACGGCATAATGCAAATGCATTTGTAGCGGTAATAGGCTGCTATGCCCAACTAAAACCCAAAGAAATAGCCAAAATATTAGGCGTAGATTTGGTATTGGGTGCTGCTGAAAAATTTAACCTAACTGAATATTTAGGTAATACCCAAAAACGAGCTGCTGCTGAAATAAAAGATGGAAAAATAAAAGATGTATATGCTTATCACGGCTCCTACTCGCTTGGCGACCGCACACGTACTTTTTTGAAAATACAAGATGGCTGCGATTACTTTTGTACATACTGCACAATACCTTTGGCACGTGGCATAAGCCGTAGCGACACCATTGCTAATGTGGTAAAACAAGCTCAGGAAATTGTAAACAAAGGCATTAAAGAAATTGTGCTAACCGGAGTAAACACCGGTGAATTTGGGATAAAAAACGGAGAAACTTTTTACGATTTATTAAAAGAATTGGAGCAAGTAGAGGGATTAAAAAGACTTCGCATATCATCCATTGAGCCAAACTTACTTACCAATGAAATTATTGAATTGGTGGCAGCATCGCATGTTATTGTACCGCATTTTCATATTCCGCTTCAAAGCGGTAGTGATGAGATATTAACAGCAATGCGCAGAAAATATCTTACCGAATTATACACAAGTAGAAT